>CAZGNU010000057.1:0-9444 GCA_964527325.1 uncultured Candidatus Peribacteria bacterium
AAAATATATAAATAAAAAATGCCTTACGAAACACTTGCCGGTAGCTCGTAAGGCATTAACAAACCAGTTTTTAAGTTAAGTTTGTATGTCTTTTAATTTATCACCTTAAATTTTTGACATCAAGCTTTTTATAATTGTTACTCAGGGGGAAGTGAATTATGAAACTGCTTATACTAATTGCAATAGCTTGCTGTTTAGCATCATGCGCGATTGATACTGATGAAGAAAAAGAAAACGTCGATAAAAAAACAAGAGTTGAGCAAAAACAGCAGGTCATAGAAGAAAAGCAGGTAGTATCGTTTGAATTGACTGACTTAGAGATAACTCTAAAAGAAGATGAAAGATCTAGAATACCAATTCCTAATTATAGCGATCAATTAATTTATACAATTATCAATCACCCTTCATATGGAAAAGTAACCATTTTAAAAGATAAACAGGTCATTGATTATCAACCAATTGCTAATTTTCATGGGCAAGATAAAGTAATTGTAAATGTTAAAACAGAAGATAAGTCCTTTTTTAAAAACTTCACAATTAATTATACTGTAGAAGGTGTTAATGATGCACCTATTGTTAAGTTGTATCTAAGAGAAGAGGATTTTGTACCTTCAAAAATAATTGATCTTACACATGGTGAAAAATTAGAGATTGGCCTAAGTATTAATGATCCAGATGATAGTAAATTTAGTGTTAAGTATGAGACTCCCTTTTCTCATTTAAAGAATGAGGTCTTAAATTACAGTATCAGTAAGAAAAAATTCTTACTGAAGTACAGTTTTGATGATGATTTTATGGGGGAAGATAAAGCAATTTTTCAAGTGTGTGATGAAAGTGATTGCTCTGGAAAAATAGAAATTTTAATAAACATTATTGGCGCAGAGGATAGCGATAATGACAATATACCAGATACTTTTGAAGATAATGAGTTTATTGCAGATGTCGCAATGATCTCCCCAACGGCGAACACGTATCACTTCGATTATCTTGCAAAGATAAAAGATACTGGAGCAGAGTTTGGTATAAAACAAAAGGGTAAATTTGAATTAAGCGGTGTTGGTGCTTACGCTAGATTAAAAATAATTGCTCAGCATTATAAAATAATAAATAAAATCAAGCTAAATGATAGTGATTATATTAGATCAGGTGACTTTGACTACATTAGATTAACTAATTTTAAAGAGATAGATTACTATCGCTTTTTAAAGAAGTATAAAGAAGGTGCTGATTTCTCTTCATACTTTTTGCTAAGTTCAAATTTTAGCTTTTTAAATATTCAAAATATCGATCTGATTACTAATATCAGTGGGAAGGTTTATAGCTTTTACAATGATCAAATGACTTCTGTATCTGAGTTTACACTTAAAAGTGTTGATAACATGCCCTTGAAACTAGAAAATGATGGTGTTGATCAGATTTCATCGACGATTCCTTATATAATTAGAAATGACTCAATTGATAAAAGTACCTTTGTGGAAAGCTTGAAAAATAAGGGACAGTTTTATTTAAAAATAAATAATTTTGATCAAAGGACACGCTTTAATAGTGAAATATTCTCACAAAAAGACCTACTTAAAAAGTTAGAAAAAAAGAATGCAACTTTAATAATCAGTCACCCTGCTAAGACAGAAAGACTATTTGTAAAGAGTGGTACAAAGCTTGTAGATGTACTCAAGAAGGTTGACTCTGATTTTGCACTTAATGATGATGATTCTATAAAAACACTTTTTGGATTTGCAGCAAAATTAAAGAGCTTAGATATTAATATCAATAAAGTTAAGAAAGAGGATTTAAATAAAGGGAAATGGGTACTATTAAATTCAACTCACAGCGTGCGGCAAGACTTAGAAGGGGATAATGTATATGTTGTTGCCTATATTCGCCTTCAAGAAATATTAACTGTTAATAGAGTTAACTATACAAGTCGTTGGCATAAAGCGACAAGTCGCAGTCTAAGTAGCTACTTTAGAGCTAAGTTTTTACCTGGTGATCTTATAAAAATATCCCTCAAGACACCTTTTTACAAGAGAAAGATTATTGAGAGACTGTATGCAGAACCATACTTTTTGCCAGTAGACACATTTCCACGCCCATTTAAGTGTTTATATCTGTTCTCAAAAGATGAAGATATAAAAACGATAAAAGTTGATTATAACTCATTTGATATTCTAAAGAAGTTAACTCTTGTTTCTACAGAGGAAAAAGTTAAATTTAAGGATTTTAAAGAGGATGTTTATAGAATAGGTGGAAATGACTATTTACTTTATATTTCAAAAGAAAAGTATCTAAATGAAGGCCTAAATTTTGTATTTAAGTTTGGCCATTTTCAAGATGATAATCCAGAGAAAATTAATATTGGCTTTTATGCGTATTCACCAAGTGAGAAGGATAAAAAAATAATCACGCATAAGTGGGATATGTATAAAAACTCTAGATATTGTAGAGAAGATGAAATTCCCCCAGAAATGAAGTTTTTAGAGAATACTGTCGTGCAAGGTGAAGAGGAAAAACCTGTTACGTTACCCATACAGTACTCAATTATCACAAATAGAAAAATATAAGGAGCTATTATCATGAAAAGGATTGGATTAGTTTATCTAATGAGTAGTTTAGTGCATGGAAAATCGATGAAGAACATGGCGGAATCAGCTAAAAATGAAATGTTTCAAGTCGGGGTTGTGCTTGTCTCAATAAGTCTTATCTGGGCCGGATATCATTACATTAAAGGCTCACAAGAAGGAAATGAAAAGCTTAAAAATACTGTGATATTTGCAATCCTTCTTTTTGGTGGGACTTCAATTATAGCTGTTATTAAAAAAGTCGTTGGTTCGTAGTGAAAATTACAAAACTTCCTACAAGTCTAGAGTTGAGGCCAAGCTTTTTAGGTATGGATATTCGCTTTGTGGGTGTAGTTACACTGCTTGCAACAATTGTTATGGGGCTATTTAATAATGGATTAATTGCGATCTTGTTTATTGCTCTATCTGTAAGTTTAAATGTTGCCGTTTTTAGTAGATTTCAAGAAAACTACCTCTTTTTTGCTTTTTATCGCAAAAAAATGATTAAAAAAGTGGGTGATTAATGAAGTTAACAAGCTATAAGTTAAACTTAAAAGATATTGATCAGATGGATACAGCAAGTTTAGACTCTTATCTTGCTTATTTAGAAAGAAGCTTTCTCTACAATATAAATATTGATGAGAATATCTTTTATAAGACGATTCACTATGATAATAGTATATATATCCAAACAAACAGGTGTGATTTAGAGCTTTCGGAAGTTACACTAGTTAAAAATAATGAGAACCCCCTTGAAAGATTTTTTTTCAATGATTATGAGAAGAATGTTTCAAATGTACTTATAGGTGAAGATTATTTCACATTTAATTTAAAGTATTATCGTTTAATTAATGTGTTGAAGTTCTCTTCATCTATCAGTACAGCTAGTTTGCAAGATATTGGCACTCAAATAACAAACTTTGTGCTTATTCCACGTTCTAAATCTAAAAAAATGCTAGATCTTCAAAGAAGGCTGCATCAAGCAAATAATGCTGGATTGATGGTTAACTATGACTCTGAAAAGTCTCAAGATCAAAGTGAAGCGATATTGAGCTTGGTTACAGAAAACGAAGAGTGTTTAGTTTTTTGCGAGTGCTGGATACTTATTGATGCTACTGACAAAAAAGAGTTAGATAAAAAAACAAGTGAAGCAATAAGACAGTTAAATATTAGAGATTTTGACTGTTTCATTGAGGATATAGCTCAAAATACTATTGTTAGTAACTTTTTGGATGCTAAACCACCTCTGTTAAAAAGAAAAAGACTACTAACAGGAACTTATCTTATTAACTGTCTCCCTTTAAGGTATGACTATTTACATAAAGAGGGAATACAGTTTTATAGTCGAAGATTAAAAGAAGTCTACTTAGATACTTTTAATCAACAATCAAACTCATTCAACTACCTTATATCTGGTTTTGCAGGATCAGGTAAGTCAGCTCTAGCTCAAAAGATTATCTATGATAATTTAAAGCTAGGACACGCCTCTATTATTTTAGATAAAGGAGGTTCCTACAGAAAAATTGTTAATTATTTTGGAGGAAATAATTTTGAAACTAAATTTAATCCAATGCAGTTTCCCAATCCTAACTTTTTAAAAGAGTTTATTTTATCTTGTATTCCAGATAGTGAAATTACCTATAAAGATGTCGGCAGGATTGGTAAAAAGATTGGTGAATTTCTCAAAGAGAGAAAAAAGGCGACATTTAAAGAGCTTTTAGAGTATTTAAATGAGCATTTTCATGAAATCGAGTACTATTTTGAGGATTTGCTCCCTTATATCAGTGATGAAGATGTAAAGATTAATAAAATTACATTAGTAGATATGGATTTTTACCCAAATTATGTTCTTAGGCCTCTCATTATCTATCTAGTTGAGTACTTCAAAAATGTATCGGGAAGGAGGCTTTTTGTCTTTGATGAGTGCTGGAGCTTGTTAAATAAACGAACAGAGTATCTAAATGAATCCTTTAGAACATTTAGAAAATTTGGAGCTTCAGCGATTGCTATAACTCAGTCACTAAATGACTTTTTAAGCACTGATATTGGCCTGGCGATGGCGCAGAACTCTTTTTATAAGATTATTTTTAAGCAAAATATTAAAGTGAATGAATATATTAATGAGACAGATCTTGAAAAGATAAGCTCTCTTAATACTATAAAAGGGATGTATTCAGAATTTTATCTAAAAACAGAGTTTAACAATAAAATTCTTAGGTACTATCAAGATAGCTTTGAATATGAGCTATTCACTTCAAACTATGAAGATAATCAAAAAATTAGAGGCTATTTTAAAGATAAAGGGCCATATTTAGACTTTAAAGACATTTTTAACTCTTGGGTGAGGTTAAAATATGATCTTTAAATACTTGCTAGCATTTATATTGCTCATAGATACTAGCTATTCACTGACTGAAGAGCTTGTTTTAGTGGACATCCTTTCTAATACTATTTCACAACTTAATGAGCTAGAAAAGTTAGTTTCCAATGCTGAAAAGTACACAAAAAAAGTACAAGAGTATAATGAAATTGCTTTAGATATTGGAATGAGAATTGATCTGATTGAGGCCATAACAATGGATCTTGTTAGAACAGATCCATATAAGGTCAAGAATCTTGAAAATTTAAATGATCTGATAAGAAAAGTTAAAGGTAGATATAGCGATCTATCGTATCAAATTGGTTACTTTGCATTGAATGATCAGAAGATAAAAAGTCAAAAGCTGAAGAAGAGGCCAAGTAGCAAAAAGGACTACCAAACACTGAAAAAACTTGCAAATAGAGCAACTAGCAAGTCAACAGTGAAAGGGAAGATTTCTACAATAGCTCAAGCAAGCGTCGATATCGATAGAAATTTAATCTCCATTAAAAAGCAAAACGATGAGACTCAAAAAATATTACTAGATCAAAATGAAATATTGAATCAGCAAATATTGGAGAAAAAAATTAGAGATCAGAATCGCTTAAAGTTTTATGGAGTGGAGAAGTGACTTTTGTAGATAATTCTCTAGCAAATATATTAATTATTCAAAATAGTAACTTTGCGCTTGTGAGTAAATATATTCAAGAAAATATATATGTAATGCTTGGTGTTGCATTTTTAGCAGCTTTAATCTTGGAGTTATTAAGCAGAAACGACTACAAGAACCTAGTTAAAAGATTACTATTAGCTTTTATTATCATCTCCTTTAGTGATCGGTTAATTATAGGTGCAGTCAATACAGGAATGGATGTAGGTTGTGAGATAATAAAATGTGATTCAAATAGTGGAAAGACAGGTGGCCTTTTACAGGCGATTTCTCTTAGTAAAATTAAAAAAACTAATAATAAAAAAACAAGCAGTGGGTTTATAGCAAATACTAAAGAAGTTTTACTAGATGGAATTAGTTCATTTTTCTGGGCATTAGCATACTTAGCACTCCTTTTACTAAGGTTTATCTATACTTTTGTACTAAATTTACTGATAGCACTTTTACCACTAACAGCAATAATTTCAATTGTGAGCTATACAGAGAAGAGTATATCAGGATCAATATTTACGCTAATGACTTGGAGTCTAACGCCTGTTGTTTTAGCACTTATTATAGCTCTTGCAAGTATATCTCTGGACATCAGTATTGATAGTGAAGGTTTTTTTGTAAATACCATGCAACAGCTCTTGCAATTATTATTAATGGCAATTTTTCTTTTACTATCACCAGTGTTTGCAGCTGCACTAATAGGAGGCAGCGGAATACATAGTGTGGGCACTCAGCTTGCTTCAATGGGAGCTTTTGCAATATTAAACACTGGAATGATGAAAATTGCTAATAGCGCGCGCTTTATGAAGGGATTTGCCAGGAGTAAAACGGGCAATTTAACAAATGATGGGCGTAGAAAGTTTGCAAATTTTCTTGATAATAAGCGACAAAACGCGAGACCTAATTTGGATCTTAATCTTGAAAGAAAGAGAGAGCTTTTACCAGGTATATCAAATAAGAAACTACATAAAGAAAGTCTTTCAAATTTAACTCCACTTCAGATTGAGCAAGGTAAAAACCTTATTAGTGATATTAATCAAAACCGCCCAGTAGTTGATAAATATTCGCCAAAAGATTTTGAAAATGCGGTACTCATATCTGACAGCTCTAAACATGGATCATCTACAAAAATTAAAAACTTTTCAGATTACAAAAAGGTACGAGCTTTATCAAAGAATGATAGGCCATCAAGTAACCCGTTAAAAGCAAGTAGCGCAAAACAGAGTGGGAATGCATTTAGCAATCGATATAAAAGTGGGAGTTTTGGAAAATCTCCAAACAATCAAAATAAAGTGAATAGTGCGAAAACTACAACTTATCAAGCTAAGTCGCACATCAATAGAGTCAATGTGGGGACATCGAAAAATTCAGCTATTCGCTATACTGATAAATTGTCAGTAAGTAATACAAAAGAAAATATGAAAGCAGATAAAGTTTTGGGTAAGAAATCTGAAAGTAAGCAAAGAAGAACCTTAAATAATGAAGAAATAGCAAAATATACGAAACAGTTACATCAACACCTTGATAACTAGTGGAGATAAAGATGTGGGAAGAGAAGAAGAAAAATTTTTTTGAGAAGTATTATAAGTACATCTCAGTATCGATATCAGTAGTAATAATTATTACTGTTCTATTAAAAAGCAATCCAGTTCTACTTGGAGGGGATAGTAAAAGCGAATATGACTTTTCGAGTTACTGCATTGAGGGAATTGGTGGTTTGATAAAGCAAAATGCAGATAATAAGCTATTTTCAGATGATATTAATAACTTGTTAGATGAAAATTCAAATCCCCTTGATTTTAATGGTAGTGAAAAGATCTTTTCAGCAATGATTGACATTAGTAAATCAAAATGTAGGGTTGTCACTAAAGATCGCAAAGGGTTTCGGGCATTTAATATTGTTTTGAAAAAGGGATTTTCATACCCACTCTTTTACCAAATTGATGATATTTCAGAAATTGAGACAAGTCAGAAGGATAGGGGATAGCTATGAATATCTACTCATTTATCCACTCTGTTATTCTTTTAACTCTCTCTTTTGAGCATCCAACAACATTGAAATTTAATTCATCAATTGAGTTTTATACAGTAGGAAATCAACACGACTTTTTCACATATAAGTCAAAAGATAACAAGATATTAATTTTAAAACCAAAAATTAAAGATTTTAACGTCCCTTTGGTTGTTCTCACCAAAAAGCATACTTATCAGTTTGTTTTACAAAATGGTGCACAGAGAAGTTTTGTATATCAAGCGAGTCCTGGATCTGTTGATAGAATATATAGAGTCAAAAAAAAGAAGAAAAACTGGACGATTCTAGAAGGGAGACACTCATATCTTATCAGATCAAATAAAGAAAAAATAAGTGTAAATGGACAAATTTTGAGTGGAAAAAAGCACTATATTAGTAAAGGCCCTATTGTAAAAATTAATGGTATTGAAGAGGTTGCACTATGATTGCAACTTTAATTCTTTTATTATCTATAAGTAGCTTTCATGGTGGTATTAGTACTTTGCCAAGAAATCAAAGATACTCTGTTGAGAAAAAGGATACAAAAAGAAAAATTTCTAGGAAAAAATCTAATAGCTTTGATGAGCTATTAAAATCCAATCAGAAAATCAATGAATTGCTTCAAAAAAGAGCAAAAAGTAAAATATTTATTTCAGATAGTACCGATACTATTCACTACTTTTCCGGGGATGCCTTAAAGGGGACACTGATTAATTCGATTGTCTCTACTAATGTTCCCTCAACAATACTTGTTAGCATTAGCGATCAAAAACACAGTTTAAATTATAAGGTTTTTTGTACAGGTATCACCCAAAATAGAAGAGTTGTAGCAAACTGTGCAAAATTGATCACTTCCTATGGCGAATTTAGCATAAATGCCAAGCTGTTAGATACAGATGGAACTTTTGGTTTACGCGGCGAATACTACTCAAGCAAAGAGGAAAAAATAGCAACAGCTGTTGCACTTGAAGTTATCCAAGGAGTGACAACTGTAAATACAGTATCAGAAGAAGATAAAATAAGAGATTCCTTACTTAAGGGAATGAATAGTGGTGTCGCCAAAGCTTCCAGTGAGATTTTAGAAGATACAGAAAATATAGTCCCTAAAGTTTATGTGAATTCTGGAAAAGAAGTAGTTATTCAATTTTTATCAGAGGTGAAAATATGAGAAAAAGTTTTTTAGTCCTCCTGTGTCTTTTTGCAGTCTCTTGTTCAACACTTAGAAAACAGCGGTTTTATGCTCAGGCAGGAGGTGTAATTTTAGGAAGTGCAATCGGTGGAATGATTGGTACAAAATTGTCACCTAATGAAGCATCTAGAGATGAAAATGCAATTATAGGTGGAACTGTTGGCGCAGCAGCTGGAGCGCTTGCAGGAGATAAAATTGCAGATTTTTTCTGGAAGGAAGATCCCGAAAATAAGAAGTTAAATGAGATGGTTATTGAAAATAGGAAGAATCCTGAGATTCCTAAGGTGAATTATCCAAAGTTTATTGTAGCTAAAAAAACAGTAAAAATTGATGTTATGAACGAAGATGAAATACCTCTCTTTTTAAGAGGTAAAATGAAAAAAGGAAAGATACTTATTCATGAATTAGAAGAATCTGAGGAAAAGACAGAGGATGGAAGAATACTTTATCATGAGCCTCATAAAGCTTATGAATATGTCCTGGAGTAGCTATGAAGAAGACTCATGGTGAACCATTTTTATTTATAGACTTTCTTATCGAGTTACTTGCTGATGCTATTATGTTTTTCATAAATTCATTTTCAAAAATGCTTATATGGTTTTTAAAAAAAATAGGAAAGAAGATTGAAAGTAGTGACTTTAAATTTTTATACTTCATAAGAGCATA
>CAZGNU010000058.1:0-3600 GCA_964527325.1 uncultured Candidatus Peribacteria bacterium
CAATAAGGTTAATTTTGATTTGTTAAGTAAATTGGATAAAATAGAAGTTGAAAATTTAAAATTATTATGAGTAGTAATAAAAGATTGGCCAATTGAAAAACAAGCAAGATTCTATGAAAGAATGAATATAATGGATGAATATACTTATAAACAATATATTCTTAATAGAGAAATATTCACAAACAAATTTGAAGTTGATTGATATTATAATATGGTATTAAAAAAATCTTTTAGTTGAAAAAAATGGACATTACTAGATTCAACTGATTGAATAATGAGAAATGGTAGTTGAAAAGAAATAGCTAAAATACATAAAAAAATTGATTATATTATTCAAAATTGAGAAATAAAAATATGAGACTGACATTCATATGTATCTGGATGAGATAATATTACCTATGGTTGAGAAATTGAATTTTATGGTGTGTGAGAATTTGATAAAAATTGAAACTTAATGCCAAATTATTCAATAAAAAGTATTAATAATCAAACTTGACATTACAAACCATGAGTGTTTTGAAGGCAGGAAACAATTAGATTATTTAAAGAAAAAATATGAGTAGATTTAACTGATGTTTTTGAAGTTTCTGTGAGTTTATAATAATTAACAATATTTAAAATGAAAAATAGTATAGATTACCCAATTATTAAAAAAGAAGACATACGTTTTTTTACTTGATGATTAACAGATTATTATGATCGGCCAGAAAATGTTAAATATTTAGATTTAATAATTTTAAATGAAATAGCAGAAAAATATAAATTAAAAGAATTATTTGCTATTTGAGATAAATATGGAGAAATTTATGATGAATTAATGTTAAAATTAGAAAAATTATCAGATGAAGATTATATAAAATTTTTAGAACAAGTATTTGATTTTTTAGACGAATATAACAATGATAAAGATATAAGTCTTTGGATAAAGAAAAGCTTTTATTATCAAAACATTAGTAGTAGATTACAAAAAAGGATTTTTTGAAGTAAAAAAATATATAAATATTTCAATAAACAATTGGATATAATATTAGAATGGTTATATGAAAAAGAAAAAAACTGATGACGGATAGAATATGTGAATAAAATGGAAAAAAGTAGAAAAGAATTAAGAGAAATATATACATGAAGGGAAATGTATTAAAACAAAAATTATGAATATAATTAATGAAAATAATGTTGATAAAATAAAGGAAAAACAATTTACAAAGATTAGTAAAATGTTAAGTCTTATTTTAAGACATGCACCTGAAACTATTTGATTACAACTTGATGAAAATGGTTGGATTGATGTAGAAGAATTAATAAAGAATATTAATAAAACACAAAAAGATATTAATTTAGATTTTTCTTTGTTAAAAGAAGTTGTAGAAACAAATAAAAAAAATAGATTTTCATTTTCAGATGATTATAAAAAAATTAGAGCTAATCAATGACATTCTCTAAGTGTAGATTTATGATTTGAATCAAAAATACCACCAAAAATATTATACCATGGAACTTCAGATAAAAAAATAGAAAGCATATTACAAAATTGAATACAATCTAACAGAAGACAATATGTGCATTTAACAGATGATTATGAAGTTGCTAGAAATGTCTGAATGAGGCACTGAAAACCTATTGTATTAATAATTGATACTCAAACTATGATAAAAGATAAAATTGATTTTTATTTATCAGAAAATAATGTTTGGTTAACTAAGTTTGTGGGGAAGCAGTATATTGAAATTGAAAGGTAGAATATTTATTAATTATATAACCATGACATATATAAAAGCATTTTTTAATTATATCTTTTCAGTTTTTAATCCATTATGAACTGATACAGGATTACATTTTTTTATAAAAAGTATCTTAGCATTAATATATTCATTAATATTGTCAATACTTATACCCGTGATTATTAATATTGTATTTATTCGTTGAGGTAATTATGATGCGATTTGAACATTATTTTTTATAAATACAATTATTACTATTATTATATTTTTCTGATTACAATTAATAGTAGCAGCTAGAAGATTCAGAGACTTATGAAGAAGTCAATGGAGTTTACTAATATACTTTTTATCAATGTTTACTTGAATAATAGGTATTATTTATTGGTTATATTTATGTTTTGCAAAAAATAATAATAGTATTAAAAATAAAAAAATAAATATATAATTTTTTTTAATAAATTAAATATGTGTTAATATATGTATATTAGAAAATCATTAATTAATAAAAATAATCAAAACCTAAAAAATTTTCACCAATCTAAGGGAAAAAAAAGAGAAATAAACTTATCGTTTATTTCTCTTTTTCTCTAACAATTTATATGTAGCCTCTTTCTCCTGATAAGGAGATAGAAATTATTCCCGAAGGGAGGTATCCTGTGGACAAGAGAGAGGTAAGTTTAATCCTTACTATAAATCTTCACATAATCAACTATTCAATTAATTTGTCATGTAGAATCTTTTTTTGATCAAATAAACAAATCTGTAATATTTATATTATGAGACATAGGAAATGTTTCTCATCAAATTGTTATTTTATTTCAATTTTCTACTATTATTTTTTCGAAATTATCTTTGAAATTTAGTTTACATATTTTAGGTGCATGAATATTATCATAATCTGAACAAATATAATCTCATTTATACATTACGATAAAATCCCCTGTATTTAATTTATTTATCATTAATCATAAATAATTTAATTGAGTATCAAAAATATACCTTCCTCAATCTTGCTCCAAAGCATCTCTACTCACACTCATCTCAATTGCATAATCACCACTTAATCAACCAATATCAGAGTACATTAATTTATCATTACCACTATTTGTATCATGAATATTATCTATATAAATTCACCTAGTTCAATCTTTATATGTAACAAAAGAATTATCGTTATCATACTCAATTGCTCAGAAAGTTCATCATGTACTTGTACATTGTGGTCATGTTCAATTACTACAATCAAAAATTATATTTTCTGTATCTAAATCTACTGTACCTGTTCTAGTATACATATTCAAATCTCATGCTTCATTATACGGAGCATAAGCAATTAATTTATATCCATCATCAAATAACTCTTGGTCATGTTCTACACATTCATTTAAATCTCATTCAAATTTTGTACACGTGACTCTTCATCAGGTTATAGTATCATCTAAATCAGTTGATTTTCAGTTATCACTGAATTCTGGTGACGTTATTGTTGAATCTTCTGTAGTATTAGGAGAGGTTAATAAATTAATTTTTTTAGGAGTTTCTCATTTATTTACTGTAACTTCTAATGATTGAGGATAATCAGTTTTATATACTTCAACTGTTCATTCTATTATTTCAAGTTCATTGTTTGTATGTGATACCGAGAATATCGTTCATCTAACTGCTGCAGCTGAGTCTTGTGTGTAGACTTCGAACTCTGAGTCGTCGTTTAGGTGAGTTGCTCTGGTCCAGATTTTACCGGCTTCTAGTCATAGTTTTACTATTGTGTTTAAGTTATCTTTTCATTTGAAGTTTAGTTCGTTTAGAGTTATTTTAGCTCAAGAAGCTCATCCTTCTATAATTGAAACACTTCAGTCTGAGAAAAATATTTCAAGATTTT
>CAZGNU010000058.1:3610-9000 GCA_964527325.1 uncultured Candidatus Peribacteria bacterium
GTAGATAGTTCAATCTGCTGTAGTAACTATTAGTACTAATTCTTCTGGATTGTATGGTAGAGCATTAGTTGATCCATCGTATAC
Organism: uncultured Candidatus Peribacteria bacterium; assembly: GCA_964527325.1. GTDB lineage: Bacteria > Patescibacteriota > Gracilibacteria > BD1-5 > UBA6164 > UBA6164. The sequence goes on from CAZGNU010000058.1 coordinate 3,695, forward strand.
AAAATTTGAACCGTTGTATTGTCTGATTAGATTTAGTGGTCAGTTTTCGTTTTCATAATTTCATGAAACTTTTGCTGTTGGGACATCATTGATAACTTGGATAGAAGCAATTTCAAACTTGTTTGAAGCTTTTGTCTTACCATAAGCATAATATGAATTTGTTCTTGGATCAAGAGGAAGTACGTCTAGATATTTTTTAGCTATGGTATCTTCAGTTAAACTACCATATACTCAAAAAGTATCTACATCTTCGTATGAATGCATATACCCAGTATCAGCTCAGAAAAAGTTTGTATTTCCCCCTGGCATTGGAAGAGTTTTTGTTTCTTGAGAATATGAAATTATGGCATTGTTGATTGTTTCTACATCAGAAATAACCTTTGTATTATTCATATTATTGTCATAATTGCTTTTTGAAGATATTCATATAACTACCAGTAGGGCAATAATAGAAATAGTTATAATTATCTCTACAAAAGAGAAAGCTTTTTTTGTTTGCATGAATTTTATAATTAGAAAAATATAAATTGTAGCCTCCCTCCCTAATGTTAGGGAGGGAATTTAGGGTGGGTTATTGGATACTATTTAATTATATAAGAAATATTATTTTATACAAAGTTAATATGGAAAAATGTTTTGACAAACAGATGTTGTGTTTTGTAATATAAAATTTGAAAAAATAGTGAAACATGTTATACTGTTATTAGTTATTAAAAAAACGAAAAACATTTGCAATAAATACAAAAGTATATAAACTATATATATCTTTACTTTTTTAAAGATATTTATTATTTAACTTTTTACCTATGAGTAATAAGGAATTCGAGAATAAAGTGTTGGATAAATTGTGACAATTTGATAAATTTGAGAACAAAGTTTTAAAGAAACTTTGAACAATAGAGTGAGATATTTCTGTACTAAAAACAGATGTATCTGGTCTAAAAATAAAAGTAAATGAAATGGATAGAAAGATTTTTGTTATGGATAAGAAAATTGATAGAATTGATGAAAAAGTTGATAGAGTTGATGATAAAGTTGATCATATTTCTGGTGAACTTACAAATTCTATTAATCTTAATAGTAGATACATAGATCAATCATTTAGAAGAATTTCTGAATTGCAGGTTTAAATTTTAATTTTAAAGAGACCAACATGGTCTCTTTTTTTGATAAAAAATTCTTTTACTTGATTTTCCCCAATTATTCATATACTTACTCTATATTTTAAAAAATTTAAATACAAAAAAAATGTTAAGAACACATAAATGTAGTGAATTAACTGCAAAAAATATTTGAGAAAAGGTTACTTTGTCTGGATGGGTAAGTAATAGAAGAGATCATGGGGGGATTATATTTATAGATTTAAGAGATAGATATGGTTTAACACAAGTTGTTTTTGATCCAGAAGATAATAAAACTGCATGGTCCATTGCTGACTCTTGTAGAGGTGAGTTTGTAGTAAAAGTTAGTGGAACTGTAAGAGCTAGACCGGAATGACAAGCAAATCCAAAAATGGTTACTTGAGAAATCGAAGTGATTATCGATAAAGAAATAGAAATACTTTCAAAAGCTAAAACTACTCCTTTTGAACTAGATGAACATGCTAAAGAAGCAAATGAAGAAATTAGATTAAAATATAGATATCTTGATATTAGAAGAAAAAAGATTCTTGATTATATAAAGTTTAGATCAGAATTAACTAGTTACACTAGAGACTGGTTTACTGCAAAAGATTTCTTAGATATTCAAACTCCTATTTTAGCTAACTCTTCACCAGAATGAGCTAGAGATTTTTTAGTGCCTTCTAGAATAAATCCTGGTACTTTTTACGCATTACCTCAAGCACCTCAACAATTTAAACAACTTTTAATGGTTGGATGAGTAGATAAATATTTTCAAATAGCACCTTGTTTTAGAGATGAAGATCCTAGAGCAGATAGACATGCAGGGGATTTTTATCAAATAGATTGTGAAATGAGCTTTGTTGAACAGGATGATGTTTTCACTGTTGTAGAAGATTTCTTGTTTGATGCTACAAAAAAATTATCAAGCAAAAAGATTCTTAAAGAAACTGATTGAAAAGACGTAATAAGAGAAAATGGAAAATTTTTCACACTGACTCACGAAGAAGCCATGGAAAAATACGGGTCTGATAAACCAGATTTAAGATATTGATTAGATCTTGTTGATGTAATAGATATTTTTGGTAGATCAACTAATGAAATATTTGCAAGTATTTCTAAAGATAAAGAAAATAATAGAATAAAAGCTTTAAGAGTACCAAAATGAGATGAATTATTCTCAAAATCACAAATGAAAAAATTTGAGAAATATGTAAGAAAATATGGTGCATGAGGTTTATGATATTTCCAAATGAAAGAAGATGGTTTAAAATGACCACTTAATAAATTTTTCACTGAAGATGATTTAAAAGAAATAGTGGAATTGACTTCATTAGAAGTATGAGATGTTATTTTCTTCTGAGCATGAGAGAAAAAAGTAGTACAAAACTATATGTGAAGATTTAGAAATCACCTAGCTGAAAAACTTGAACTTGCTTCACCTGATGAAATTTCATTTTGCTGGATAACTGATTTCCCAATATTTGAAGAAGATGAAATAACAGGAAAAATAGATTTTGAACATAATCCTTTTTCAATGCCTTCTGGATGAGCAAAAGATTTAGAAAAAGACTGAAAAGATTTATTAGATGTAAAATGATTACAATATGATTTATCATGTAATGGTTATGAAATACTATCTTGAGCAATCAGAAATCATGATATAGAATCACTTGTAAAAGCTTTTGAAAAAGTTGGAAGAAGTGCAGATGAAGTAAAAGAAAAATTCTGAGCAATGTTTGAAGCATTCCAATATGGAGTACCTCCACATGGATGATTTGCTATCTGAATGGATAGACTTATGATGATTTACTTAAACGAGGAAAATATCAGAGATATATATGCTTTCCCTAAATCAGGTTCAGCACAGGATGCTATGATGAATTCACCTACGCAAGTTGATGAAGATCAGTTGGAGGAGTTGAGATTGGAGATTGTTGAGGAGGATGAATAATTAAAAAAAAGTGTTTTATAACACTTTTTTTTAATTATATTTCAGTTTTTCATCCCATAAACGGAACTAATACTTCAGGGATTTTAACATTTCCTTCTTTTGTTTGATAGTTTTCCATAATTGCTGCAATTATTCTTCATAGAGCAAATGCTGTAGCATCATTCATATGAACATATTCTTTTTCTTTATTTTTTCTTTCTACTTTTGTATTTAAACTTGCGGCTTGGAAATCTGACATATAATCAGAAGTATGAGTTTCTCTATAAGCTTTTTGTCATGGGAAATAACATTCAACATCAAATTGTCTATAATCTGGTTTTCATGTATCTCATGTACATATATCGACAATTTGATATGGTAATCATAAACTTTTTACTAAATATTCTTGAATAGCTACAAACAACTTTTGTTCTTCTTCTCAATTTTCAGATATAGTAAAACTTTCCATTTCTATTTTATCAAATTGGTGAACTCTAAAAATTCATCTAGAATCTTTTCAGTAAGTTCATGCTTCTCTTCTAAAAGCTGGAGTATTTGCAAAATATCTTAAAGGTAGATTTTCTTCTTTAAGTGTTTCTCACATATGAAGAGGTCATAGAGTATGTTCTGCACTTCAAATTAATGCCTGATTATCTTCTGGATGACAATATCTATCATCCATTGGATGTAATCTTCACATTTTTTCCATAGTATCATAATTTATCATCAGAGGAGGAACTATAGGAGTAAATGGTTTAGAAGATACATTTAAGTTGTTTTCTTTGATTATATTTTTTAATATATCCTCATTAGTTAAAATACCAAAAGTAAAATTAATAAGTGCATATTGAAGTAAAACTAAATCTCATTTTAAATAATAAAATCTAGTTCATGTTATTTGAACAGCTTTTTTCTTATCAATAAAATCTTTTTTTTCTCATAGATCATGATGATCTAAAACTTCAAAATCATAATTTTTAATCTTACCTCATTGTTTCAGTACTGTGTTTTCTGTGTCATCTTTTCATTTTTTAACATCTGGATGTAGGATATTAGGAATTTGTAAATGTAATCCTTTAAACTTTTCATTTAAGTCTTTTAATGATTTTTCTATATTTTTTATTTCATCTCATAGAGATTTCATTTCATTAATTTTTGTTTCTTTTTCTTCATTAGAAGAAATATTAGGTATTTCTTTTGATACTTTATTTTTTAAAGCTCTTTTTTTATCAAGATTTTGATTAATTTCAATAATATTTATATCAAGTTCTAGAAATCTATCAAAATCAACATCTAAATCTCTTCTTTTTATACTATCTCTAACTAATTCAGGATTTTTTCTAATAATTTTTATGTCTAACATATTGTATACTTATATAATAACTTAATAATTAAAATATGAATAAATTATAAAAAATCAATTTTTTTTGTTTTTTTATAACTCAATCTCCCAAGCAAAAAGTATTTTTTGTAATAAAAATTTTTCAATTTTATCAACTATCTCAGGTATTTTCTAATTCTCACAGACTAAGGTTTGATTTTTTAAGTAGAAAATTTATAATTTCAAAAGAATGAGAAATATTTAAAATACTTCTAAAATATGCTGTTAGGGCATAGGTTTCAACAATCAATTTGTTGTTATTTTGCATAATAGTTAGATAATTATTATTGTTTATATGATAATATATTATTAATTAAATTTTATTAATTAATAAAATGACTGAAAAAAATAAACTTTTAGTTAAAAAAAACCTGATTCACATAGTAATGTGAAACAGGTTTTTAATATTTTATCCTATAAAACAATATATCTCCCTAAAAAATATTTGGAGTATATGTTTTATAAAATTGTTGCAAAATGAACCAAACAATCAAATCCATCTCTTTCAAAAAATGATATATATGGATTTAACGAATGAATATGATGCGAAATATTAATATAACACCTTAAATCTTTATCATACATTTTAAATATAATAGAACCATCAGGAATTAATCTAACTTTTTTAGATTTTTCATAAAAAAGATAGCTTATTAATTCTGGGCATTTATTTGTTTCATGCAATTTTCCTTTAAAACTATTATTAAATTTAGAAAGAGACTTAAATAAAACAAAGCAAAGATTTGTAAAATCCTCTTGTAAGCTAATTTTTTCCCATTGTGCAATTATTTTTTCAGAAATAGCATCTACCATTTCTCTTATTTCCACTATTGGGTTTAAAACCCCTATCTTTAGATAGCTAACTGTTAGG
>CAZGNU010000059.1:0-8760 GCA_964527325.1 uncultured Candidatus Peribacteria bacterium
ATGATAAATCTAATTTTTTTGCTAGATAGGGAATTGTTAAAATTAATTCTAGTCGCTTCGCGAAATTATATTTGATGTGTGCCCTTGATGAAGCAAAAAAACTCTGCGACTAATATGAATTTTGGTAGAACTATTTATACGCGTTCGCTAAGTCTTGCCCTTCGGGAGATTTATCATGGGTTAAAGAGTTCCGCACACTTCGTTGCTCCACCCAAATTGATTTTTGTGGGTTGCCTCAAAAATCCAACTTCCTTTAACCCCCAAGTTATATACAATTTTTGAGTTGCCTTCGACGAGAAAGTCGCAGGTAAACCGTAAATTCTAAATAGTTGCGTCTTTCGCTTAAAACCACTAAGAGAAAAAAGAAGGAAATGCTTCCGCACTTCCTATAACAAGTTTTAAGCGGTTGCGGTACAGTAGTTCCTCTCCCAAATTTTTGATTAGTTTAAAGAGGGGTTTCCTAAAAAAAGTAGAAGGGGCGTTTTTTAAAAAGAAAGTTGGGGCAAATTAAGAAGTCCAACCAAGTTCCTTTGCTGTTTTTTCACAGATGACTAACTGATCCATATTACTAGGATTCCCACCTGAATTCTCATCAGCCATAACATTACCACACATAACACAAGCTTTTGTTTGAGGGTATAGTGGATTTTTATTGGGTTCTGGGATGCCAATTGGAACTAAGCAAGTATATCCTTTATATTTGTCAGCACCACCAAATAAATGAGTAGTTTCATGTATAACTGTCTGAATAATTGAACGGGTATGCATATTTAAATTTTCAACCCAATCCACATTGACATAATTTATTTCATAATCTAGCCCATTCCTAGCACAAGACCAGAATATTTGATCTCCGTTCTGTAAGAATACAATTGAAGTACCATCATAATCCGAGGGGTCAATATTATGTTTTTCTAATTCTGTTCTAAAATAGTCATCCAATATACTGCATTCATCATTAGCTCCTCTTTCAGGTGGATTTGATTCAATCTCAAAAGGACCTTCTATATCAACATCTAATGAGAGATCAGCACCATAATCTCCTGCTTGTTCTTCAAACCATTCTGAAATTACATTAAATGAGTATACTTTGTAACCATCATTAAAATATGGTTCTTCCAAATACTTATATTCTTCTTCATTATTCAGAAAATCTATTAAATTGTATCCATCCATTTCATCACCATATTCTAAATCTTCTTGGACAAACTCAACTATAAGTATCTTTTTTGAACCTATCATTTTTGGATCTCTGGTACATACACCATTACCTACAGGCCTGCAATGCTCATCTGATTCAGTATATTCTTCATCGCAAAATTGAGCTTGCTGCAATTCCATAAATGGTGCCATACAAACATAACCTATTTTTGTACTAGAACATTCTCCTGCGGGAGTACCATCATCACATGTTTTCCCAATATTTTCACATTTTGCATTTTCAGTTCCGGCGTTTGAACATTTATCCGTAGTATAGATATCTTCATCGTTACAATCATTATCATTACAACAAGCAGCCTTTTTACATTTATGGTTTGATGAATATTCACAATCTCCACAATTCAATACATTACAATCATGATTTATGCATTCTTCGTTAGATTTACAATCTTGATTATCACAACATTCATAATCCTTACATTTGTGTTCTTCTAAGTATTGACATTCGTCACATGTTGGATCAATACATTGGCCATCTTCACATTTTTGTTCACCTAAACAACCTACATCTTGACAACAAGTTAACCTAGTTTCTCCTTCTTCTAAAACCCCATTTCCACATATTGCTTTTGGTGAACAACCAACTATTGAAAATGCAAGAATTACAAAGATAATAAACTGTAAATACTTCATATAACCTTAAGAAATTAGTTTATATATAAAATTATCTAATCATATTAGTTATGATGTAAATATGCATAATCGATGTATTTATATATAATTTCATAACAATACATTATTGTGAGAAATTTATGATTAAAAATTTGTCTTTTAAATGTATAAGCTTAATGCTACTTTTTTGTCTATTGGCACCTATTTTCGCATTTGCACAAAATGGGGACTCTGCCTTAATTGTCATAAAAGATAGTCCATCAACAATTGAGTTAAATCTTTTGGATAAATTACAGGATTCTATAAAAGAAGAATATTCTTCATCACCTATTGAGAAAAAAACAATCTCGGAAGTTGATGGTCTAAATATCGAAACCCTAACTTTTGTGCTTTATGAAAAAAATATGAAAATAATAATAACAGACAAAAGTCCAGTAGGCTATGCACAAGTAGCTGCCTCAATGCAGGTAGAAGGGGTGGATTCCAAGGTCATCTGGGATTTTGAAGTAAAAAGTTCTGATTTACAAGAGTTGTTTATTCCTCCTAAAGAAGAGGTTTGTGTTGATTCTGATAGCGGTAAAAACTATTATGTAAAAGGACAAGCAAGAATCGGAGATAGAAAAGAATATACTCCAGATGAATGTTATGGGGATAGACTATCAGAAGCATATTGTAATGACGCTGGTGGTACAAGTATTGATTATCATTTCTGTGAATTTGGCTGTAAAGATGGTGCTTGCCTTGAATCTAGTGAAGAACCAAGACCACATTCAATGTATCTAATAAATGAACCTATCGGGGAATTCTCACTATCCAGATTTAATACAGTTGAAATTGAGGGTAAAACCCAAATTGAAGGACATTATAGTAGTAAATCAATACAAGTTGATGTTTGGATACTTTTTCCGGTTGATGAGTTAGATACTTCTGACCTAGAAAAAATCAAATTCGGTGATGAAGACTTATACTACAAAGAATATAACGACATGCGTGGAACTGAAAAAGTGTATAAGTGGGTAAGTGAAGACAAAAGAATATCAATCAATACTTATGGTGCTGGCGTAAACACAGATATCAATCCCGTAATAGAAGAATATTTAGATAAATATCCTATTGAAAAAGAAGAACCTGAAATAAAGAAGGGCTTCTTCCAGACAATTATCGATTGGTTTATGGGAATAATAAACTGGTTTAAGAACTTATTTGGCTAATCTTTTTCTTTATTGGCCAAAAAGAACAACTTAACAATATGTTCTGTCTTAAATGTTCTTACATTACTTTGTTTATCAAAGTGTTTATCATCCGACCAAATCTTAGAATTATCCAAACTTAATGCTGTTGCTAAGAAAATGACATCATCAGGATCAATCTTTCCCAATAAATTATCAGCTTCTTTCAATTTCTGTTGCATAATTTCTTCTGGAATCAAAGTAATGTGCTTCAATAATCTATTAAGAACTTCTGTATATTCTTGTTCTGTCATTCCAGACTTTTCAAGAACTAAATCTTTATACTTTCTTACCTCATGAAAGGATTGCTCTGGATAACAGAAATTCCATCCAGACTCAACAATAATCTTTCTTGTAGTAGAATCTCTAATAAGGGCAGAAATTAGAATATTTGTATCAATGATTAATATCATTTCAATCCTAATTTCTTAGCAACATTACTGTCTATTCTTCCTGCTATGTCATCAACATCTTTTTGGGTTAATTTACTATTTCTTGTTAATTTATCCATCATATCTAAATCTTCTATTTTCTCTGAAATTGTTTTTCTAACTACTTCACTCCATCTAATCTCACTATGTCTTTTCATCTGTTCATGCAAACCCTCGGGTATTGCTAATGTTACATTTGGCATATTTATCACCTATGTGAATAGATGTGATTACACATATATAAACCTTTCTATTCTAAAATAGTATTTGCCCCAACTTAAAATAAAAACCAAAAAAGCTCTAACGAGCTAAAAAACGCCCCTAAAAGAACTATACTAAAAAGAGCTACGCTCCTGATAAAAGGAAACCCCTAAAATATTGTCTGCTATCGCAGTAATCTATAATAATTAAACTAATCAAAAACTACAGACGCAACTGAATTTACGGCAACTCAAAAACTCTTCGGACGAAGTTTGCCAGAACTCCGTTCGGGTATTACCTCTTTAACATAATATTAATCTATAAAGAACCTAATTCTGTAACTTAATGTGTAAATGGATACCCTCTCTCGTAACTGGCAAAGTATATAACAGCAACTAAACGATTCAGAGGCACCGGCTTCGCCTATTTTGCCAAGCAAAATTGCCTCTTCCTCTAGATTCAATTCTTCCAGCCCGAGCCTCACTTTAAAGGAGTCTCGGGGTCAGAATTGAACCCTCGTCTGAAAACTTCTCCAGCTCGTCACTCCGCAAAATTTTCACATCTCTGCAAAAAGTGGATTGCCTCATTTTGCGAGGTAAAAATTTTGCTACGTTCCAGAGGGAGAACTTTTCGACGAGCCCTATCGGGTCGCTTAGTTGCGATGTTAAATACAATAATTTTGAGAGGCTAAAAAAGAGAAGGGGGACAATTTCTTAAAAGTAAAAAGGGGCAATCTCGATTCAACTCAATTTGAAGTCATCGGAATATTTAAATAGAAGTTAATTAATAAGAATAATAGTATGAATGGTCAAAAAATCTTTGTTGGAATACTAACCGTATTGAACCTAATTTGGTTGGGTTTCAGCATATTTGTTTTATTCAAAGAACCATCTACTGGCTTATTTATGATGATTCCATTGGCTATTGGTTTAATTACTTTTCTCATTACAAAAAAGGTCAAAAAGTTTGATACTTTTAGAGCATTCAAATACGCAAGTTTAGCTTTTTTTATCCCAGCAGGCATTATCTTTGTATTAGGATTTTGGTACATTGGTGCAGGAGGAGGAAGAACCGCAGGAATTGTTGCAATAGACCCTGTTTATGAACAATGTATGCAAACTTGTAGAAATGCTACTCAAGAAATGACTAATGCAACAAGAGATTGTATCAATAATTGTCTTGAAAATTTAAGAAACAAATAAATATACCTATTGATACTTCATTCTTATGATTTCCAAAAGCAAAGTTAAAGAATCAATATTCAGAATTAGAGAAAAGATAGGGTTTCTTGAAGCCCCCTTCTCAGTTCAATGGATTTCTACTCATTCATGTAATTTATCTTGTGAACATTGTATGGTCAATGCCGGAAAGCTATTAAAGAGTGAATTAAAAACAAATGAGATTAAGAACTCTATTGATGATATGGCTCTCATGGGGGTAAAATATTTTATTGCTACAGGTGGAGAACCACTTTTGAGAAAAGATATTTTCAAAGTATTATATTATACCAAAAATAAAGGTTTGAAAATAGGATTATCAACTAATTGCTCTCTTGTTTCTAATTTCAAAAAAGAATTAGAAGATCTAAAATTAGATGCTGTTATGGTTAGTTTAGATGGATTAAAAGATAGCCACCAAAAAGTAAGAGGCAAAAATAATAACTTTGATGAAGTTATTAATGCAATAAAATATTTCAAAAAGATAAAAACACCAAAAATAAGCGTATGCACAACAGTAAATAAATCAAATTTAGAAGAATTGGAAAGTCTAAGAGATTTGATTTTTTCCATTGGATGTAATCATTGGTATATTAATATCATCCTTCCTGAAGGAAGAGCAAGAAATAAAGATTGGCTTTATTTAGATAAAAATCAAATATTAGATTTATTTTATTTCATAGAAAGAAACAAGAAAAAATATAGGATTGATATTTGTTCTGAAGCAGGTTATCTTGGAAGCTGGGATAAAAAAATAAGAAATGGCTCATTTTTTTGTGGATGTGGTTGGACTTCATGTGCAATTATGGCAAATGGAGATGTAATGGCATGTCCTATTTTTGAAAAAAATGATTATATCGAAGGGAATATAAGAAAAGAATCCTTTAAGCAAATTTGGGAAAAAGGTTTGAACAAATTCAGAAATATGGATTTTAATGATAATTGCACTTCTTGTAATCACCTCTCAAAATGTAGAGGTGGATGTAAAGTAATGAGAGTTCTAAATTCAAATTGTCTTAAAGATGTGTGGAAAGAATAAAACTAAACGAGATTGCCCCTAAATGAAATAATAAGATGGAGCTTCGCTCTTGATAAAAAGAAATTGTCCCCTTAATTCTTGTCCTTTATGTATCACTTCGTTCTTTGGATAGGACGCCTCTCAAAATTACTCCTTCGCTGCATTTCATTCCGCTCGGGCACGTTGCACTCTCCTCACTTCGTTCGTCGGCGGATTTAACAGGGCTTAAAGGGTTCGCTCGTTGCACTTCGCTCTCCCAAATTTTTGCTTCGCAAAAACTTCCCTTAAGCCCAATGTTAAATCCAATAATTTTGAGTTCTAATATTATAAAAAGGAGTCTGAGGTGCTACGCACATATAGCCTCGACTTCGTCGAGAAATTGATAATTTGGAAGGGGGCTAATCTCTTTAAATGTTTTAGTAAATAGGCTGGGCACTTTGAAAAATTCAAAAAAGCAAACTTTATATATTAGTTTTATAAAAGTATAATAAAATGGGATTTTTTGATAGCCTAAAAGATACTGGTCAACTAATAAAGAATACTTTTGTTGTGATGGGAAAAAATCCTGCTTGTTTTAGACCAACAATTACTCAGCTTTGGATTGGAACAATATTCTATCTTTTTGTGATTGCAAGTATTATTACTGCCATATTCACAGAAGGCGTTGTTCAAATCGTATCTGTTTATGTGGCTATATTCTTTGCTATGTTACTAATCCCCATATTTCCTTTTATTAAAATGTATTACCGAGCAGCTCAATGCTGGATAGTATATCATACATTTACAGGAAAAAAAATCACATATAAAGATGGATTAGTAAGAGCAAATCAAAATAAAGGAGATATATTCATTCTAGGCTTATTCGATATTTTGTTAACAGCATTAGCTAAAAAATTAAAGCAAGGCACAGGGAGAGGTGGCCTATGGGCAATTCTCAATATCTTAATGTTTTTAGCTGGAAAAGTTGTTGAAGAAGGTTGGGATTTGATAAGTCACTATTTACTCCCTGCTTCTATTATACAAGAAAAAAATGTTGGTCAGGTCCTTCCAGAGATTAAAAATCTAAAAAATAATGTTCCTGGAGCTCTTGCTGGTGTTTTTGGATTTGATTTTGCTGGAGATATGATCAGAGGATATATTACTGGCTTTATGGTTCTGTTTATGCTTGTTGGTGGAGCAGTATGGTTTTTCTTTAAAACATGGATACCTTTAGTTATAATTGTTATCTTGATGATAGGAATAAATATTCTAATAAAAGTGTTTGTTGATATGACTAAAACTGTCTATTTTACATTATTTTATGTTTCACTTACAATGCCTATGAAAATTGTTCCGCAATATAGGCAAGAAGTAACTCATTATTTATTGCATAAATCATCAGGACAAAATGCAAAACCTCAGCAAACACAAACATCAATGGTAAATCAATTAATTCCACACATACAACAATACAAGAGTCAAGGATATACAAATGCTCAGATATCAAATTATTTAAAAAAAGATGGATGGAAAAAAGAAGTTATTGATGACGCATTGAGTAGATTTAAGAGTTATTAAAAATGACTAAAAACATTAAAAAATCATTCCTTTTTATTCTACTTTTTACTATCCCATTAATATTATCTGGTTGCTTTATAACCAAGATGTTGTATGGCACCCTTATTTATGAAGATGAAAAACCATATACCAAATCTACTGTTTTTGAGTTTGAGCTTACAGAGGATACTTTAGAACATAAGATAAATATGCAGATATCATATAGAAAATCAAGAAGTATAACTCAGGGAAGGTTCTTTACCGAACTAATAAGCCCAGATGGTAGCTCTGAAACAAGTAGTTTTGATATTAGGAATAGCGATTCGGGATCAAGAAGTAACACTAGGAATAGAAGAACAACATCTTTACATGCAAACTCAGAAAGAACCCTATTTAGTATTGTACCAACAACAGGCAAATATATATTAAAGATTGATGAAGATGACACAACTAATATTCAAGCAGATAATATAAAATTGAAGATATACAAAAAAGAGGAAAAGTAAAATGTTTGGCTCAAAAGGCAAAATTCAAATCCAACTCCAAAAATATAATTATAAGCCGGGTGAATATATCCAAGGTACTGTAAATCTTGAGTTAAAAAAGGATGTAAACGCTGAAGAATTTACAGTAAGACTAATTGGTGACCAACTAGTTTCTAGAGGATTTGGTACAAATAGATCGAGATATTGGCAAAGAATATATGATTTTAGCCAGCCATTGGGTGGCCAAGGTGAATATAAAGCCCAGCCTATGGTTGTTCCATTTAGGATATTAATTCCTGCTAATGTCATGGAACAGAAAAAAATGAATGTAGGTGGAACTTTGGGGAAAGTATTAGATGTTGCCCAATCTTTTGGGGGTATGTCCAGAAGAACAAAATGGAGTTTAGTAGCAAGATTAAAAATACCTGGATGGTTTAATGATATATCCAAAAAGATACAGGTAAATATTGGTTAAAGTACCCAGCCTTTTATTCTTTTACTGATTAGAGATTAGCCCCTAGATTCTTGTTCTTGAAGTATCGCTAAAGCTCATTAGATAGAACACTCAGACTCCTTAGTCCTGCGGACATATTCACTCCCTACGGTCGAATTTATAGAACTCAAAATTACTCTTCGGTCGAAGTTTGCCAGAACTCCGCAAACCTATTTCTTCTTTTTCTTAATGTGTTAATATAAAGAACCGGATACTTTCTATAGATGTGTTACTGGATAGGTTTGCTCGTAACTGGCAAAGGATTTAACAGGGCTTATACGGGAAAATGGGTCGGCATAGCCTAAATCGCCAAGCGA
>CAZGNU010000060.1:0-8404 GCA_964527325.1 uncultured Candidatus Peribacteria bacterium
AGCTTCGCTACGCTCAGCACACAACAAAAAAACTTCGTACATCCGAACCATTATGCGACATATGTTTTTTAATTTTTTACTCGTTCCACTCGTAATTTTTGAGAGAGAGGGATAAGGAATTTTACATTTTATCTTTCTTTTAAAAAAGAAACAAAAGAATGAAAAAATTTAAAAAAAAATTTAAAAACTTGATTTTTTTAACTTTTTTATTATATATACAATGTTTGATTTTGAAAAGATAGATAATTTAAAATTATTTTTTTCTTGAAATTTTTGAATAGAGAAAGAGAGTTTAAGGGTAAAAAGAGATTGAAAAATATCTTTTAATGATCATCCAAGTGTATTTTGAAATAAGTTAGAAAATAACTTTATTACTGTAGATTTTTTCGAAAGTCAAATTGAATTAATAACATCAATAAATAATTCAATAAATTGAGTATATAATGAAATTAAAACTCTCCATGATATTGTTTCTTATAAATTAAATAATATATGAGAATATTTATGGAATAATAGTAGTTATCCACACTTAGATATTAGAAATATTCCATTAGCTAAATTTGATAATAATAAAAAATGAAAAGTACAAACAAAATATAGAAAATACTTATTGGATAAATATTGAACAGAAAAAATGTTACTTTCTTGAATTCATTTTAATTTCTCTTTTTCTGATAACTTATTAAAAAAACTATTTAGTATAACAAATGAAAATGATTATTTAAATTTTAAAAATAATGTTTATATAAATTCAGTTAAAATAATTAGTAAGTATAAATGGTTAATTATATATTTATTTTGAACAGATTCTGTTTTGAATAACAATTTATATGGTAATAATTTTTCTAAAACATTAAATTGAAAATCATTTAGAAATTCTAAATTTTGATATAAAAATTTAGAAACATTAGATATATCGTATGATTCATTAGAAAAATATTTAAATAGTATAGAAAAATTAATTAATGATAAAAAAATTACACATATTAGAGAGAGTTATGAATCAGTAAGAATTAAATGAAAAAATAATAAGTTAGAATATTTTTGATTAAACAATTGAATTGAGTATATTGAAATAAGATTATTAGATATAGATCCTTTTAGAAAAATATGATTAAATAAAGATAGCTTATATTTTATTCATATATTGTTAATTAATTCTTTATTTGAAAAAGGTGAAAACCTTTTTAATGAATACAAAAAGAATGAAGAATTTGTTAGTGAATATTGATGTTTAGATACTTTTTCTATCTATGATAAGTCTAATATGACTGATGTGAAAGTAGTTTCTGTCAATATTATTAACAATCTACTTAGGTTATTAAAGAAATTATGAAAAACTGAAAAAAATATTTATTATAAGATTTTAAATAAACAATTAGATAAAATTAAATGAAAAAAAATACATTTATCACGTAAAATTAAAAAATGTATTTTAAAAAAATGATATAATAAATTTTATTTAGAAAAATTGCATAAAAATACAGAATTATCTAATAAACGAATATTAGAATTACAAAAGAACAAAATAGAATATGAAAAACTTTTAAAAAAATTTGGGATAAAGAAACTATAATATTTTTTAACATTTTTAATATGACTTTTAAAAAAGATACTACAAAATTAGACTCTATTCAAGTTTCTGAAAGAGATATAAATAAACTTTTAGAAACTTGAAAATTATTTAGATATTGTGATAAAGATACAGAAATATCTCATGTATATTTTTTAGAAAAAGAATTTACAAAATTATTTTGAACTAAGTATGCTTTAGCTGTTAATTCGTGTAGTAGTGCAATGTTTTTATCTATGTTATCATTATGAGTAAAACCTGGTGATCCTGTTTTATTACCAGCATTTACTTTTACAGCAGTTCCAAGTACAATTATTCATGCTTGAGCAACACCTATTCTTGTTGAAATAGATAATAACTACTCTATAGATTTAAATGACCTAGAAAAAAAGATAATTGAGACTAAAGCAAAAGTTTTACTATCTTCTTATATGAGATGACATTTTCCTAATATGGATAAATTAATTTCAATTTGTAATAAATATAATGTTAATATTATTGAAGATTGTGCAAATAGTTTATGATCATATTGGTGAAATCATAAAGTGTGAACATTTTGAAAAACCTGATGTTTTAGTTTTCAATCTTATAAAATATTTAATTGATGAGAATGATGAATATTAATAACTGATGATGAAGATATAATTGTTAAATCTGTTTTATATTCATGATCATATGATAAAATGTGGGAAAAACATCCATTTTTGTCATATAAATTTGAAAAATATCAAACAACTTTTCCTACATATAATATGAGATTATCTAACATACAGGCATTAATAGTAAGAAGCCAAATTCCACAATTAGATGATAGAATTAAGAAATACAATAAAAGATATTTATTATTAAAAGAAATATTAAAGAAAAATTCATATATATATATTCCTGAAACAAATAAAAAGGCTAATAAAGTATTTGAAACAATGCAATTTACATTAAAAAGTTTTACAGATGAAGAATGTAAAAAATTTATGCAACAAATTAAAGAAAATTGAATAATAATACCTATATTTTGATTAGAAAAAAATGCAAGATATTTCAAAAATTGGAAGTATATAAAAAATATTCCTGATTTACCAAATACTACTAATATTTTAGAGAGGACTGCTGATTTAAGATTACCTTTATCTTTTTCATTAGAGAATATAAATGAACTATGAGAAACAATAATTAATACAATTAATAATATAAAATTATGAAAATAGGTTTATTTTTACCCATGATGAATTCTGTGAATGAAAAAAAATCTATTCACAATTCTTGAATATGAAGAATGCCAAATGGTATTATTGATAGTCTTAAAGAAAGATTATTATTAAATAATGAAATAGAGATTGTTGATAATATAAATATATTAGATGCATATTCCATAAATTGAGAAGTTTTTGTATGAGATATATGTTTATCAAATTTAGATTTATTTTTTTGGTATTGTGAAACTTGAAGATCTGATGTTAATCATTGAATAGAAATGTTAAAAATTTTATCTAAAAAAACTAAGGTAATCCCTAACCCATATAATTTTGAAGTTGCTTTAGATAAATTTAAAGCGCATGTAGAATTAATAAATAATAAAATATCAGTACCTGAAATTTTATTATTTCAAGAAAGTAATTTAAAAAATATAGAAAAAAAGTTAAAAGAATGGGGTTCAGTAATATTAAAACCACGTCTATGATGATTTGGAAAAGGAGTTACTTATATAGATAATTTGAGTATGTTAAGAGATATTATTTGTTATAATAATACTATAAATGTAACAAAACAAGGGTCTAGTTTTTATTTGGAAAGATTTTATAAAAATGATATTAAAAAATGGATTAGTGTTACAGTAATTAATTGAGAAGTAATACTTTGATATAGAAAAAAAGATAAAAAGTTTATAGAAATGAAAAAATGAATTTTCAAAGTGTATGATGAAAATGAAATTTGATGAGAGGTTGAATTATGAAAGTTGAATAATGAGGTAGAACAATTAGCTTTATCTGCTTATAAGATTTTATGACTTGAAATTATATGATTTGATATTATATTTACTTGAAAAGAGTATTTAATAGTTGATGAAAACACTTTTCCATGAATATATGAAGATTTACTTAAGGTGAATTGAGTAGATATTTCAAGTAAACTTTATGATATGATAATAAATAAAATTTAAATTTTTAATATAAAATTATGTTAGATATAAAAATAATAAGAAATAACCCGGAACAAGTTAAGGATAATATAAAAAAGAGAAATTTAGATTTAGATTTAGATAATTTTTTAGAAATTGATGCAGAAAAATTAGATTTAATTATTAAAGTAGATGAATTAAGAGCATTAAAAAATAAGGTAAGTAAAGAAATACCTAGTATATCTCCAGAAAAAAGACCAGATAAGATATCTGAGATGAAAAAAGTAGGTAAAGAACTAGATATATTAGAATTAAAACAAAAAAAAGTTGAAAACGCATGGAAGAGTATTTATTATAAAATACCAAACATTTTAGATGAAACAGCAGCAGTTTGAAATACAGATGAAGATAATATAATTGAAGGAAGATTTTTAATCCCTACTAAGTTTAATTTTACCCCAAAGTCTCATTATGAAATTTGAGAAGCTAAAGGATGGATAGATACAGAAAAAGGCTCTGAAGTTTCTGGATCTAGATTCTGGTATCTAAAATGAGACTTGGTTTTATTACAATTTGCTCTTATAAATTTTGCTATGAATAAACTTGTAGCAAAATGATTTAACCCAATACTTCCACCTGTTTTAACAAGAGAAAAAGGGATGTTTGGTACATGATATTTTCCAGCTTGAGAAGACGGATTATATAGAGTAAATCCAAACGATGATGATTTATATTTAGTTTGAACATCTGAAGTTCCAGTAACCTCATATCATTGAGGAGAAATTATGAAATTAGAAGAGCCTCAAATGTATGTGGCATATAGTTCATGTTTTAGAAGAGAAGCAGGATCTGCTTGAAAGGATACAAGAGGTATACTTAGAGGACACCAATTTGATAAAATAGAGATGGTTTGTTTTTGTAAAAATAATGAGTCTCAAAAACTACATGATTTTATGATTTGAATAGAGGAAGAAATTTGGCAATGATTAAATATTCCATATCAAAAAATGAATGTTTGTTCTTGAGATTTAGGAAATCCAGCTATGAAAAAATATGATTTAGAGGCTTGGATGCCGGCTCAAAAAAAATATAGAGAAGTAACAAGTTGTTCAAATGTTTGAGAATATCAATCAAGAAGACTTGCTATTAAATACAAAGATGAAACATGAAAAATGCAATATGCTCATACTCTTAATGGAACAGTTATTGCTATGAGTAGATGTATGATAGCTATTATAGAGAATTATCAAAATGCTGATGGGAATGTACTTATACCTGAAGTGTTACAGCCATTTATGTGAAATAAAAAATATATATAAGAATAATTATGAAAGAAATTTATATTATATAATTTATAAATATAGTGAATATTACTAAGCAAGTAGGATATTTTATTTATAATAGTCAGGAGAATAGTTTACCTGAGGATATTTATAAAAAAACACTAATTCATTTTATAGATTCTCTTTGATGCTATTTTTGATCTTTTAATACTGAATTATGAGAAAAATATAAAAAAGTATTATCTAATATGGATGTTGAATGATGAATACCTGTTCTTTGAACAAAAAACAGACTTTCTAATAATACGCATTCATTTTTTTCTGCTTGAATGATAAATGCTTGTGATTTTGATGATACTAGTATATCATGAGGTCATCCTTGATCAACTGTTATATGAGCTTCTATTACAATTTGTATGGAAAGAGAAGTACATTTAATAGATTTATTAAAATGAATAAGTTGTTGATATGATGTTATTAATTGTATAAAAAATTGAACTGAACCAAGTTGGGAAAGATATAATAAAGTCCATTGAATTTGAACATCACAAGCTTTTTGATCTTTTGCAGTAGCTTCATGTTTATATAAAATGTCAAAAAATCAAATTATTACATGATTATGATTAGCATGAGCTTTTTCTCCAGTTCCACATGCTTGTAAGTATTGATGGAATACTAATACTCTTATTTCTATTAAGGATAATGTAGCAATAGCATCACAAAATTGATTACAAGCAGCTATTTTAAGTAAATTATGATTTATTGGTAGCGATTCAATTTTTGATTGAGAAGATAGTTTTTATGTTATGGCATGATCTGATAAAAATGATTTACATAATGAAAGTATTTTATTATGAAAACAATTTAGTATAGCAGAGGCAAGCATTAAACCATATCCTTGTTGTAGATGGATACATACTATTTTGGATGCTATTAAGAATATAATTAATGAAACTGAAGATTTTTTAGAAAATATTGATTCTATTAAAATCAAAGCAATGCCATCCTTAATTAATATATTTAATAATAATAAACCATCATGAGTTGTAGAATGACAATTTTCTATACAGCATAATATCGCTCTTTTATTACTTTGAATAGATTATAATAAATGGAGTTATAGTAAATCTAATAATAATATTTTTTATGATAAATTAGATAAAATTAGAGATATTATTTCTTTTGAAGAAAAAAATGAATATCAAGAAGAATATTTACTTGGATGAAAAGATCCATCAAATATACCTGTTAGTGTAACTATTAATTATAAAAATGGAACAGATAAAACAGTTGAAATAAAAAATGCATGTTGATCAAAAGATAATCCTTTAGATATAAATAAAATAAAAAATAAATTTATTTTAAATTGTAAAAATGCAAATATAGATTGAACAATACTTTTTGATAAAATTATTTCAATGAATTCTGATGATAATATATCTAGTTTATTAAAATCTATATAATTTTAAAAATAAAGCCAGTGGAATATTTTTTGGACTACCGTCCAACTCTCTCTCAAAAATTACTCGTTCCACTCCTAAAAAATTAAAAAACATACGTTCTCCCTTTGGTCGAACCCCATTGCATTTTGCTCGTACCTCGCAAGGTCGCACAACACAGCATATGCGGTTCACTCGTTGCACTTCGCTCTCCCATATTTTGCTCCACTGCGTTCCGCAAAACATCGCATATACTAAACGTTATCATAAATGTCGCTACGCGACATTTATGATAATGGTTCGGATGTACAAAGAATGTAGCGACACATCTGATAACAATGGATGTACGGCATGGCCCAAATTTTTTTGTCGCGAGCTTCGCTACGCTCAGCACACAACAAAAAAACTTCGTACATCCGAACCATTATCGGACATATTTATTTTGGATTTTTGAATAAGGATAAAAAACAGTTTCGTTGTACAGATTTATCGGCTGAATACTGAATATCAGGGGGTTTTAGGAGAAGGGGGGATAAGGAATTTTACAATTTGATAAAAAAGTATTCAAATTTTTGTAAAAATTTAAGCAATATGTTATAATTTATATTATTATTAAATAAAAAATATTATGAATTCAATAACTTATATTGAAAATGAAATTGAAAGTATAAATAATACTACATCTAGCCTAGAGGATAAATATAATAAAATTCTTTATGAAAGTTCTAATATTAAAACAAATTGAGAAATATTGTCTACAGTGTTTGATTGATTAAAAGTTTTAATTAAAGAACTCTGTGATGAATATTGAACTGATAGAATTGTATGATTATTAAGAGAATTTCTGAGTGATGAAAATGAGCAAGATAATAATTTATTTGATTTTATTAAATTTATAGAACCTAATAAAATCAAAAGATGAGAATTATATAAAAGATTATTAGATTTATGAGAAGAAACAGCTAATTGATTTAAAGATGAAGTTTCTTTGAATTGATATTATAATGATTTTTCAAGTTCACATTATAAATTAATGGTTAAAAGCACAGTTTCTGAATGAAAAAATTTAGATACTGTTTTATGAAAAATTTCTAATTTTAAGAATTCATTTGATTTTAGATTTAATGGTGAAATGTTAGATTATTTTTGATTTTATGAGAAATTACGAGAATTAAATTGAGATGTAATATCAACATTAGAAGATCTTAGACATATTTTTGTTACTTGAAGACAAAATGAGCTTAATGATAAAATTTCTCCTTTATTAGAAGAACTAGGTAATAAATTATCAGATTTAGAAAATGATATAAATGAAGCTGAAAGTGAACTATTAAAGTCTGTTAATAAAGCAAGAGCTGATTTTAATGAGAATTTTTCTATTAGTAGCTTAGAAGAAGTAGATGATTTAACACAGTCTTGAATTGATGCTTTTAAACAAAGTATTGAGAAATTAAGAGAGTCTGCTGAAAATATAAAATCAAGAATTGAACAAGAAAAGAAAGAAGCGGAAGAAAAAAGAGATATGTTGTTAAGAATAGTAAATTGATATTAATAATGCTATTCTAATATTTATATAAAAAAAGTAATATAATTTTTTTATAAGTCTGTGGAACATTTTTTGGACTATCGTCCAACCCTTCTCCTAAAACCCAAAGCAGTTATTCATCTACTTACAGATAATAACTGTTTTTTTACATTTTAATATCATCCAAAACAAATACGTTTTTTCTCCGAAAAAATCTCGTTGCACTTGACTAGTTCTTTAATTGAAAATCAAGATATTTACAACAAAATCATCACACTACTTGAAAAATCAAACAAAATACATAAAATCAGCTACAGAACTAGTCAGATCCGATAACACACGATATGAGGTTCACTCGTTGCACTTCGTTCTCGCAAATCTAGCTCATACTTCGCTAGACTTCACATATCGTAAACGTTATCATAAATGTCGCTACGCGACATTTATGATAATGGTTCGGATGTACAA
>CAZGNU010000061.1:0-8353 GCA_964527325.1 uncultured Candidatus Peribacteria bacterium
ATTTTTCGTTAATACTATTTTGCCTGTTGATATAATAAAAGAAGCATATGAATTTATATGATCTATACCACTTGTTTATGTTGAACAAGAAACAGTTGATATTGTTTTACCGTGGATGTCTGAAGCTGAAATAAATAAAGTTGTTGTAAGTTGGGAGGCTACAGTAAATCAACGGATGGAAGAATTAGAAAGAGCAAAAAATGAATGGAGCTTGTGAAAGGCTTGTGATTATGATAATCCTGAAGATCAACTTACTTGTGAAGAAGAAAATGAGATAACTCAGAGAGTATCATTAGAATTTATTGCTGACTTTGATAGTTTATTGAATTCTCTTAATGTAAATTTGGAAACATTGAAGGAGTATAAACGTATACCAGAAAAAATAAATAAACTAATTAATATAAAAGAAGTATATTTAGAACAAATATTATGTAATATTGAATCAATTTCAAATATATTATGATGACGGATATGAAAAAATTGAGAAAGATTTCAGGCATGGGTGGAAACATATATATTAATAAAAGCAATTTTAAAATCTTGGCAAGGTTTAATAGATGTTTTTCTAGATTATGAAGAAGAGTGTCATGAATGTAAAAATGAAAGACAGGATTGACTTGAAAGCGAATTTTCTTTAATTTGAGCAATTGTACCAGATATTCCAATAGTAACATTTCCGAAATGGCCAGATGTTATTTTAGATTTACACAATATAAGAGCATGATTAAGAGTAGCTTTACCAGAGTTTAATATTAGCACAAAACCAATAATATTACCAACACTACCAAATCTATACTTACCAACTGTTCCAAGTGCTAGTTTAACAGTAGATGTGGCTTTACCTGAAATACCTTTATTGCCTCCACTTGAAATTCCTGAATTACCAGATTTACCTTCTTTACCTTCTGTAGAGTTACCAGATTTACCACCACCACCAAACTTACCAGAATTATTAAGTGAAATTTCTGTTGTAGTTGAAATAATAAAATTAATTGCTAAGGCAATGTGTATACTTAAATCTTCACCATTTGTACCAGAATGGAGAGCTTGAGATCAAATAGCGTTTTTAACAGAGAGAGGTTGATATTTATGGAGTGATTTTATTGAAGTAACTTTCCCAGAATTTTCTTTACCATCAGTTGATGCTATTAAGGTATCAACATATGTTAATTTAGAATTTGAAACTGCTTTTATTGTAGAGCTTGCTGAACAAATAGTTGAACCGCTTAATAATTTTTCAAATGATTTTGTTAACATTTTTGATATAAAAACAGCAGATTTAGATTTTAGAAATTTTACTCCTTGAGATATTGATATTAATGTGGAAATAGATGTAGAGGATGAAATTTGATTAAATAAAAAAGAAAAGTTAAAGAAAATATTTGCAAAAAAAGTTTCTACTGATTTGTTGTATTTATCTTCTGTAATAGATGAAAGAAAAAATGATACCGTTAGTTCAAAGGAATTTAAAAAATTAGTAAATGAATCTTTAGCCTCAAAAACAATTACAGAAAATCCAAAATTAGATAATATTAGAAAAATATGGAAAGAAGTAAATAATTTAACTTATTCAAAAGAAAAATCTATAATAAAGCAATTACAAGATAATAACATAGAAAAATTTAGAGTGGTAAGCGATATAATAAATACAGAAATTATTAAAAATAAAGAATTAAGTGAAAAATTTAAAAATATCTGAAAAGAAAAAATCATAAAAAAAGTGTCTTATATAAATGATAATAAAGCAGATTTATATAATGAGACATTAGAAGTATATAATAATAAATTTAAAGAATCTGCTAAAAAATTAATAAATTATAATTCAGATGATAATAGGCAATTAAAAGAATCTAGAGACTTATTATTAAGTAAAATAAAAACTCCTCTGCAAAATTATTCAGAAATAGTATCAAAGAAAATTGATAATAAAATATTAGCAGCTGTTGGTGATGATTCAGCAGACACAGTTGATGAAATAACTACCTGTCAAGCACAAGCAGCTTCACAGTATAAATATGAATATGAATGAATATATATATTAGAAGATAATAAATCTTATAGACTATTTGATTATTTAGATGAATTAAATTGAGATGAAGTAATAGAAACTGTTGATTTAGATAAAGATGAAGATTTAGATATATTATATTTTGTTAAATGACAATTGTTTTTAAAAGAAAATTTAATGAATAATGAAGGTGGCACATTTGTAACAACAAATCCATTAGTTTTAAACTCAAATGATAATAAGTTTTATAATTCTGAAATTTTTTATGAAGCAATTAATAATGCTAAAGAAGCATGAAATCCAAACTGAAGAATAAATTTATCTTTTTCTGCTCCTACAGATAAAAATATTAATAATTTTAGAATTTGATTTTATACAATAGTTGATAAATATATTAATGAAAATGATGACAATTATAGACCAGAAAATATAAATAAAGATATTATAGATGCAATATCTTGAATAGATGAAATTACAGTAACTGATGAATCATATTTATTTACAGAAAGGAAAAATTTAGTATCTATAAGTGCGGTATGAGATTTAAGAAATGCAAAATTAATTACAAAGGATTTAATAGATATATGAAGTGATTTATCTCAAAATCAAATTGTTAATGTATCAAAATGAACAATACTTTTTGCGTGATGAGACTCATTTAAAATTGATTATATTGAAAAAGATGATGAGGCTGAAGAGTTAAAAACATTAAGTGTATCAGAAAATCATAATATAGAATTACAAAAATCTATAAAAATAATATGATTATCTTGAAGTGCTTATATCAAGTGATCTACAAATGTAACTTATGAGTGAACAGAAATAATAAATCATTTAAATAAACCATTATTTCCATTATCAACTATAACTTATGAGTGAACTCCTAGTAATAGTCCTTCGTATATAGAACTTACTTATTATGATGATTCAGAGTTGAGTATAGATTTTAGTGAAACAAAAAAATGGGAGTTATATGACCTATGAAGTCATTCACCTGATTATTTTGTATCCGTGAACAGAAATAATGATTATTATTATGCAAAAATAAATTCTTTTAGAAATAATACAAATTCTACATTGTCTAAGCAAATATTATTAGCACCGCAAATAGAGTCTGATAAAGTTCCACCAGATTTATCTTTATCTTCTATAAGGATACCTGTTTACCAAAAACATACAGAAGATATAACGAGACATATTTATGAATTCTGAGGAGTAAAAAATATTGAAAAAATTATTGTTGATCTTGATTTAGAAACTGATACAGATGGTAATTGAAATACTACTGATGATAATGACATAAATCAATTAACAGTAGAGCAATCCTTAATTTCAATAAAATTAAAATTTAATGAGTTTGAAGAATTATTTAAAAAGGAAATATGAGTTACTCTAATTGATTCTAATAATAATATATGATATCAAGAACTTACTTTAGAGGTTTATACTCCTACTCCACAAATTACAGATTATGGTAATTGATTAATAGAGTGATCTATAAACGAATCATTAACAAACGAACCTATTGATTTATATAGATATAGATGATGAAGTATAATGAAGCTTGAAGATAATGATTGATTATCTAAAACAAATACAGTTTCTTGAGATTATTCTTTTTATGTTGGAACGGGCAGCACATGATTAACACTTTATAATAGTTGAGCTAGTATTGCAACAATTGATGAAGTTACATGAAAAATAAGTTTAGTTGATTATTCACTTACTACAAAAGTTTTATCTTCAAATAATGAATTTAATAATAAACCATTTCCAAAAATAACAATTCAAAAGAATGATAAAGACATCTTTTATGAATATTTACAAGTTAAGTGAACTAATAATGTAAATATGGTTGAAGATTTTGAAAACATAGTGGATTGATGAATATATTTTAAACTTACAGATAAAGCAAATTATAATTATTATACAATACCTGAAACTTTAGATTATGCTCCATGATCATTGTCTGTATATAGATTGGCAGACTCAAGCAAGGATCCATTATTTACAATTTTTAAGGATTGAAGAATCGATACTATAAATTATAATTATAAACTTGAATATGATTCATATAATGACTATGTAGTATTTAAAATTTTTGATTCACATTTTAGTAGAGAAGTAGGACAAGTTATGTATGTGATTGACGGGGAATATATAATGAAATAAAAAAATAATCCAGCAGTAATGCTGGATTATTTTTTTATTTCAAGTTGTAATCTAATAATAATACTGTTCTATAATACATATTATTATACATATTTAGTTTTCTTTTTTCTAAAAATGATTTATCTTTTTTATTATATAAAACAATTATTTTCTCCTTTAATATTGTTTTTATTTCTCTAAGCTTTGTTTTGTTTTTATCACCTCTAAGCTTGATAAACATTTTAACTATAGAATTATTTATAGTTTCTCATTCTTCATAATCTTTAGTTATATCCATTTTTGTTATTATTACAGCTTTGTATAATTTTTTATCTAAATTATCAGCGTTTGTTGTGTTTATAATAGATAAACTGATGATAATGGAAGTAATAATAGTTATTATTTTTTTCATGATTATTTAATATTATTTATTAAAGTGCTGATATAATAAATAAAATATATAATTTGTCAAGTAAAATTCATCTTTTATTTTAATTATTAATTAATTCAGAAAAATCTATAATATTTGTTGGAGTATTAATTATTGTTTCTTTATATGTTCTTTTTGCTGTATTTTTTAGATTGAATTCAAAGATTTTGTTAGAATCATATGAAAGATCTGAATAAAAAGTTAAGTTTTGAGCATTGTTTCTTAGGTCTGTTTCAAAATTGAGATTAATGATAGTTTTTGATTCATTTGGATTTCAAAATCATAGCATAGATAAAGGGTTTTCTTCCATCTCTATTATGTTATTAAGTTTGAAATAATCTTTTTCATATTTACCAGAATGAGAAATTTTAGCGGTTGTAAATTCTCAATCATAAAGATAAGTATTACCAGAAATAATTTTATTGTTTAAATTAATATTTGTATTAAATACTTCATTATAGTTATCATCTTCAGAATAATAGTCTTTTTCTTTTATTGATAAGTCTATATTTCACTCTGTTAATACTTTATTAATAGTGTCCCATTTTCAGTAAAATTCTAAATCAGCATTTGTATATCAATCAACAGCATGAAGGTTAAAAGCAATTTCTCATTGTTTATATCTAAAATCAGATGTAAAGTTTTTTGAGTTATCTTTTAAATCTATACTTGTTGTATCAATATTTAAAGTTGATAAAATATTTTTATAATTTGTTGTTCAGTCTATATTTATTTGTACAGTATTAGAAGGAATTGAGTCACCAGTATTCCAATCATATCTTGAATTATTTATACTAATATTTCAAGTTATTATTTTATTTTTAAGCAGTATTTTTGCTTCAAAATTTTGATATTTACTATTGGTAAGTCATACAAAATCAATATAAGTAAAATTGTTATTTCTATCTAAAGTAGAATTAAATTTATAATTTATATCTCAAGATTCAGCATACAAATTTATATATAAATTGTTATTATTCTTATAATTTAATTCAAATCATTCATCAGGATATTCATTTTGATCAGGAATAATAATTGCATTTATTTCTAGGATTTTAGTATCATCAAAAACAATAAATCACGTAAATTTTGTATCATCATCTGCTTTTCAAGAAAAACCAATTTTATTGTTTCCTCAAATAGTTATATATAAATATCAAACTTCAGCTAAATCATTAAGCATGTCTTTATATTGTCCATCTGTACATTTAGAACCATTAAATGGATCAAATTTATTAGCTAATTCTTTTGCTGTATCACAAGCATATTTTGTTGGTTTAAGTAAATATTTATCTCAATCTTTTTTATATGCTTCAAACATTGGTTTAGATAGTATATTTTTTCAATTTGATATAATTTTTGCAGGAGTAATGCTGTTTAATATTTCTAGTGCTTGTTTTGAGTCTTTGTCTTCATATTTTATATATTTATTTTCAGAAGCAATTTGTTCAAGTTTTTCTAAATATTCTTCTATTTGTTCAGTTCATTCTTTGTCAGTAATATTTAATTTTTCAAGTAACATATAAATATTACCATCCTTAGAAATAAAATCTATAAATCATGATAGTTTTAATTTAAACTCTTCTTCACCTTCTATTGATGCATTTATTAAAGCATTTATTTGTCATTTTAATTCAGAATCAAAATTAGAAGCCTTAATGCTATAATCTTCAAAACTAAATGTAGAGTCAATTTTTCAAACTTTTTCGTGATCAACATTTAAGCTCATATTAAAATCACCATTGTCTTCATAGTTTGTTAATTTTTCAAAATCGTCTATTAAAGTATCAAAATAACTAACTGATTTATTAAATAGATTTAATTGAAGTTTTACTATTTCATCTTCTACTAATTTTTTATCTGTTGCTGAGATATTTTCTTTATATACATCATTTTTTTCTTCTTCTAATATATTTATTAATGCAATTTTTATTTTCCCGTTCATATATTTAATAATATTTAGGGTTTCGGAGTTCTTTATTTTTCATTCTTCTAGTAGTGGATAAATATTATTAGATATTTTTAATAATAATTGTTTATTATATTTATTTTTTTCAATAAAATTGTTTATTATATTAACATATTTTCTTCACTTATAAGTTTTATCTAATATAGTTTTTGAAATAATTAATTGTTTGACAATTTCATTTTTATAAGAAATCTCATAAGTTGCATTAACTCATATAGATAAAAAATTAAAATTAAAAACAAAAATAAGCAATATTGCTAATGTTTTTTTCATAAAAAAAGAGGTTAATAATTTAAAATTTAACCTCTTCATACTATTTCTTTTCATAAAATAATCAAACGAAAATGAATAATAATATAGATAAGTAAGTAGCTTCAAATATATGTAAAAAGATATTCATAACTAGTATCGCAATGAGTCAGGCAAATAGTGGTTTAGAGCTATTATATAATTTTAATAATATTATAATTAAAATTAATACAAATAGTGAAAAATAAATTATTCATCATTCTATAAGTTGTTGAATAAACCAGCTTTCTGGGATATAGTATTGTTCAGCTTCTTTTGTTTGTTTGTCATTATAGATATTTCTATAAGCAGGTCATGCTTCAGATAATCATGATCACATAGGCTTATTTCCAAATCTATTTAATCATATTTCCATTCTATCAAAATGACCAGTAGTAGATGATGATCTTAAGAAAATATTTTCAACTTTTTCACTGAATATAAATAAAACACTTGAGCTTAATATTATAAATAAACTTATTCATATTAAAAGATGTTTTTTATATTTTTCATAAATGTATTTGATGTTTAATATGAACAATAACCAGGCTCAAGAAAATATTCATAATAGAGCACTTCTAGAATAAGTCATTAAAATTAAAGAAAAAAGAAAAACCATAAATATTACAATATGATATTCTAGTTTCTTTTTTATGTAATGTAAAAAAATTGAAGTATATAAAATCATGAAAAATGCCATTTGATTTGGTCAATCCATAATTCATTGAAATCTTTTTATTCCAGAATTTTCTAATCAGTGATAGGTAGGAATACTACCATTGTAAGTCCAGCTACTTATATAATCAGTAAAACCAAAGAATAAAAGAACTTTTTCTCATAACCTAAATTTAACTAAAATTGAGAAAAACAGAGATAAGCTGGAGCTTATTACAAAAAGTTTTACAAGATCATTTACTTTTACAGTTAAAAATTGTTTTCAATGTTTTATAATTAATAAAACATAGAAAAATATAAAATCATATCTTCAACCGTATATTATACTGTTTAATCATAATCAGTTAATTAGAGTAATTCATACTCAGTACACAACATATCAAATTATTAAATAATCTAATATATCAAATTTTGGTAATATTTTTTTTCTAATAAATTCATATATTAAACTAAAAAATAGTAAAATAATAATTAATTCTTTTACATAAAATCAAGCCTTTGGAATTCATATTTTTACACTAAAAAATACTGCAAATAATACATAAAAGGGCAGTATTATTATCAAAAACTGTGTAAGAATTGTGAACAGATTATTTTTTTTAAACATAGTTGTATTTTATTATTAAAATAACCCTAACTTGAATCCTTTCCCTTAATACTAAGGGAAAGGGGCTACATGTACTAAATTGCAGCCTCCTTCCATTAGGCTTAAGGGAAGGAATTCAAGGATGGGTTAATTATTTTTATTATACATATTTTTTTCTACTCTTCAACTAATTCTGGCTCTTTTTTTCGTAGCGGGAAAAATAATCAATTTTTAATAACTAGTTTT
>CAZGNU010000062.1:0-5652 GCA_964527325.1 uncultured Candidatus Peribacteria bacterium
ATATTGATAAACATGATTTTAATAAAGACTATAGATTTATAATTACATGACTAGATAGTTGATTTAAGTTGTTATATGTAGTTAATACTAATGAATTCTATACAAATATTAGAAAAACAGTATCAGGAAAAAATAAGTATATGTGAAAAGAGTATACTATTAGTTCAGGTACAGTTGAATGATTTAAATGAGAGTTAAAGAATTTTTTAATAGTGAATTGAATCCTTATGGATTAATTGTTTTTATATCTTAATAATAATAAATATGAATAAGTACCCTACAATAGAAAAGTATACTAGTTTTAGTATAAGTAAATGAAAAATGCCTACAGTTTTTAACTGGTTAATGAATATGTTTGCAATATTTTTTGTATTTTTGATATTAGCAGGTATTTTTAATATTATGAAATTCCCTACTATGTTTATAATAACCATAATGGTTGTATGACTAATTTGAGCTGTAATAATTAATTTTGATAAATTAATAATATCTAGAATAAGTCAGGAGGAAAAAAACAAAGACTATGTTCAGTTAGTTAATGAATATAGTAAACTCTTTAAAGATATGGATAAGCTATGATATAAATATATAGTAAAAGATTCAAAAGAGATTCTAGAGGTAGATAATAAAGAATTTGAAGATGTTAAATTAAAGTTTGATAAGGAAGAGTTTTGAATAACTTTAATATTTAAAATAAAGGATGAAAAATATAAAGACTGATATAGATATGAAAAAGAGTACCATGAAACAACATGATCTTTTGATACCTTATATAAATCGTATAAAAAAATACTAGAAAACACTCAAAAAGAGAAAGAATTTAAAAAGAAATCAATGTTTGGTTAATTGTTTATATTGTATACTTTGTATAAATTGTATAGATTGTATGAATAAATAAAAAGAGCTTATCTAAGGGGATAAACTCTTTTTATTTCGTTAAGTTCTGAATTAATCAAATAACTCAACCAAATAAAAATAGTATAGAAATTGTTCAGATTACAATATTAATAAATCAAGTCTTTCAATATTTTCTAGAAAATATATTTTCTTCATTTTTTATTGTATCTTTTATAACTCAAATTATAAGATTAAGTCATATAGAGGCATATAGTGCATATATAAAATTCATTAGTTCAGATGCTCCCATAGGTTTATTGTATTAATAGTAAAATAATTAGTCTATTTGTTTAAATATATGAAATTTGAATTCCTTATTCAAAGAAAACATATCATCTATATTAAGATCTTTCTCTTTATTTCGTTTTTTAAGAGTAAAGTTATATTCTATAACAATTAAGGGTATTTCTCTATTTATAGAGAAGATATTTATAGGGTTTATAAATTTAGAGTCTTCATCTGTTTCAACGAAATTATCAAAAGAAATATTTATTCAGTAATCTTTATTAAGAATATTAATTACTTTTTCAGTTTTCTCATACTCTTTTTTATTATAAGGAGCAAATAAATCATCTTCAGATACTCATATAAGTTTCTTAGAGTTATTTATGACATCCTTTACTTCATCTTTTCAGATAATAGTATGACTATAATTTCACTCAATAAAATTAGCTAAACATAGGTCATTAAAGGATACTAATAATTTATCATGTACCATAATTAATCGTTACTAATTATAATTCTTAATATTATTATACATATATTTTTGAAAATCTAAATAAAAAATATTTGTTATATTATTTCCTACTTAGTATAATACATATGTAGGTGTTTCCTACACTATTTAGAAATTACTCTGCCTACTCAGTAGAGTATAAACTCCTTTTTTGTAATAAGAAAAAAGCCTGGTAACCAACCAAGCTTTTTTCTTTTATCAAGATAACCATCTTATGACTCGTTCAGCTATAAGTGATAGAACTAATCACCAAATGAAAAGAATATACCACCTATTGAGAGAATCATTTTTCTTGTTAACATTCTTCTTATTAGTGTTCATAATAAAATAGTTATCCCCTCCATTAATATTATACTTATATTTTTAAGTATATTAACTTTTATTTTTTTTCAAGATATAATCTATAAAAGGATCTATATCCTCTTTTAAATATACCATAGTGTCAGCTACTTTAGAATACTTTTTAATAGGATCTATTTTTATTCAGGTATCCCTTGTGTATTCTCTTAGATAAGCACTAATAGTTTCAACTGACATTGGTTTATCTAATTTCTTCATGATAAGTCATAGAAGATTCTTAGTTGATATGAGTTCCGTATTTCCTAGAGGTTTTAGAACTCATTCATATTTATCATTTTCAGATATTTGTTTCCTTAGAAAAGATAGGCAATAAGAAAAAATCTTATTTCTATTATTCATATCTTCAGGAATATCTATTTTTAGTTTTGTCATAATCTTTCGTTAAGTTTATTTCTAAAATTGATGATACAATTATTTCTCATTAATTCAGCTTCCATACTTTCTCATCTAACTGACTCTAGGATATCTATATTCATGAGTATTTCGGTTTCTTCTATATTATTTATAAGATCATCGTGATAATCATCCAGGCAATCTTCCGAGATCTTCGTAGGGAGATAAGCCTCAACAATATTATAAACAAAAATCAAAAAAGAAAATACAAAAAGGAAACGAAATATAAAATGTAAGTCAAAGAATATATGTAAGTTCCCTATTAATCCACTAAAAAAGCTTCATACTGCATTTGATATATCCACAACTAAATAATTAATAGCTGCAAACATAATCAAAAGAAAAAATACAAAATATAAAGCTTCATTAATAAAATGTTCAATTTTAGCTTTTTTAATAGTATTTCTTATATAGTAATCAATTTGTCACTGATCATCAATATTATCCTTTAGAAAGGATCTTATATTTCCATGAAAGTCTTTATTATTATCATAAATACCATCAGGAAGGAATTTTTTGTAATTTTTTAGGAACATAAATTTATAAATTTCAAATAAATGATTTTTCTATAAGAGTTTGATACTTGAAATAAAAAGTAACAAGTATAACTGTTATAAAAGGCATAAGAAAACAAAATAGTAAAAATAACTTAAAGTTTTTACTAGTTTTTTCCATAACATTATGAAAATCTTCATCAGTCATTTTCCTAGTTTTAATAGTTCAGAACATAATTATAAAGGGTTATAAAACAATTTCATATTTAATTTTGTCCCTATTCATGTATAGTAGAAATTCTCTAACTATTCATTTAGTATATACATCAGGTCAATTACTTCATTCTATTAAGGGAATTATGGTTTTGGAATGTTTATTTGTCATAAAATCCTTAAATCTGTTGAAGTGATGAGAGAATGTAGCTCTATCCATTTTAAAGAGTTCTCTTATTTGAATAGTATTCATAGGAGTTTCATCTCAAAACTCTTGTAGTTCACCAGGTATATCAGTTTTAGAAATAATAGCTCTAGCTTTACGAATAATCGTACCTAGAGCTTTATTTTTATCTTCCATAGCATCTTTTGCCAGGTCTAAATTAAAATTAATTTTATCAGTCATTTTTTATAGATCTAATTGAAATAAGTCTTTTTGGTATTTATACTTATTTGGATTAAATTTCATTCAAAGCATATTACATAGGACTTTTGCATGTCTTCATCCTGTTATGTATATTTTAAGTTTTTTGCTTTTAATCTTAAATATTCATAGGATTCAAGTAATTTCATCAGATATAAGGTAAGATACCCTTTCCCCTCAAAAATTTTTTTGCCAGTCTGTAACTTTCTTTAATACAGTATCTACCGTATAGTCTACTTTATCATAATCTAATTCAAAAGTATAAGTGTGTTCTTGTGTTGCCATAATCGTATTGATTATATAATAAAATTGCCGTTTTATTCCCTGCATGAGGAAGTAGTTATACTACATAAGTAGTATATTTATTTTCTTACACCTGTCAAACTTTTCTTTTACACCTGTAAGAGTTTAATTTTATTAGAGAATTGGGATTAAAATATTTTCGTTCCCAAAATGGATGATAAATTGGGATTATAAAAATTTGATTCCCAAAACGAGCTATAAGTGGGACTGAAACTTTTTTATTCCCAAAAATGATATAAAATTGGGATCGAAGCATCCTACATTCCCAAAATGGGTATAATTTTGGGACTTAAAAGTTATGATTCACAAAAATAGTATAAAATTGTGATTGAAAAAAATTGATTCCCAAAATGATATGAAAAATGGGATTGAAAAATTTTGAATCCCAAAAGTGTATAAGAATTGGGATTACAAAAAACTGATTCCCTATTTGAATGTGGAAAATGGAATTAACAAAATATATTCCCAAAATAACTCAAAAATTGTGACTATAAGATTTTGATTCTCAAAAAAGATACTAAATTGGGATTAAGAGATCCTACAATCCCAAAATGACATAAAAAGTGGGATTGAAAAAAATTGATTCCCAAAACTATGAAAAATATGGGGCTTACAACTATATATTATTATTAATCTTTTTATTTGATTTTGTATAAGATAGTCCCAAATACCGAGTAAAATTGTGCCTATAGCAATTATATTCCCAAAATAGCCAAATATTTGGGGCTTACAAATTATTATTATCATGATAAGCCTATAGGATATAATACTAAAACACTATATAGTACATATTAGAAAAAACAAACAACATTTTATTTTGAAATTGTAATAGATATTCCTTATTACTATAAACTACTTTATTAATATATAATATATATAAAAAACACCTTAGAGAATAATTTGCATATGTTTAATTTGTTATATAAATCCTACTAAGTATAATAAAAACATATCACAGTTACATACATATTAAAAAAGATTAATGAATAAAAGCGAATCAATTATATTAGAAACAGTTGATAAAAAGGTTTGAAAGGATTTAAGAATAACAGATATACATATAAATAGTAATCATTGGCATTTAACTTTAGAGTCATCGGTACATAATAAAGTATTAAATTCAATATTATTTATTTATGATGAACTTAAATTCAATAAGTCTTGATACATTAGTATAAGAGTAAAGAATAAATGTTTATTGGATTCTTTGAAAAAGAGTAATCCTGTTTTTATCTTTGTATTAGATAAAACAAAAAAGAAAATCTATTATTCAGATCTTCAATATCTCGCAAGAGTAAACTATCCTATATCTAGTGATGGTACTTGTTTAATAAAAGTCTATTCTTTATATGATTTAGATAAGAGAGCTACTATGTTAATAGCTGATCATATTATAGAGTATAATTATAACTGGAAGTCTTTATATGCTTCATATAAGAAGTATGTCAGTGATTTAAATAAGTATAAAGGATACTTAAATAATCACTTTGATATATCTGATAAAGACTTTAAGTTATATTATAATCAGTCGGTAAATATTTTCAGGACATTGAATGTAGTAAATTCTAAAGCAGATATAGATAATAGGATATTAAAGAATAAAGAGTCTAGGTTAAACTTTATAAAGTTAATAAACTGTAACATAGATTGAATAAAGGGATTAATTAAAGATGAAAAGAAATACTGGTTAAATAAGGATATTGATTTCGTTGTTGCTTTAAGATCTGTAAGAAAGATCGTAGTATAGTTTCTGATGATTCGTTGTTTTTCTGTTTCCCTAAAAATCAACAGTAAGTTGAATTAAGTATGTCGAACAAAAATACAACAACAAC
>CAZGNU010000062.1:5662-8104 GCA_964527325.1 uncultured Candidatus Peribacteria bacterium
TAGGTAGATATGCTTATTTTTGGTCTTGCTTAATGATGACATTAGTAATTCGTTTCCCTAAAAATCAACAGTATGAAGATTTTATAAGTAAGATGAATTTTTTATGAGTAAACAATAAAAACAAAATCAAAAGAAAAAATAATAAATCTGAACTAGAATTGGGACTTAATAAATTTTATTCCCAAAATAATTCAGTAATTGGGATTATAAAAATTACATTCCCAAAATGATATCTAAAATGGGATTGAAGTATATACAATCCCAAAAGTTCTATATAAATATTTTTAATATGTTTAATATCATATATTATATTCATTGCTACCTTAAGCAAAAATTTGCAATAATTTAATAAATATTTAATATAGGATTCTAAATTTAATAGATTAATATATAAATATGTCTAGTTTACATAAATGGAACTCTAAAGACATTGAAGATTTCTATGAGTATAGGGTAAAGCCCATAGTAGAGCCTTGATTCTTTCCGTCATATAAGCAATTATTTGATAGAGGATTTGTTGCTTTTTATGTAGCTTTAGCTTATTGAAAAACTAAGAAGTATCCATCTATTCAAGCCTTTTGTGATATATACTGATTAAAGAGATTAACAGCAAAGAAAACTAAATGGACGAGAGAGTTTGTAGATGAGTTCTTTGAAGAGAATGTAAAACCTCATATAAAAGGTAATAAGTTTCCTATTACTTCTTGGTTTAAAGGACAGTGATGAGAGTACTGGGGTTTTATTTGAGTACTTAATTCATGAAGAATAGAATGATATAATAGTGTAAAGGATTTCAGAGAAAAGAGATGATTAGTAACTTGAAAAAATCCTATAACTAAGGAGATGATTGATAAATTCTATAATGAAGAAGTAAAGCAATATGTTGAGGGAGATACATTACCATCATCTTACTGGTTCAGAAATAAAGGTGGTAAGTTTTCTTCATGGTATACTTACTTATCAAAGGTAGGCTATGGATACTCATGAGTCCAGGATTTCTGTAGAAAAAACTGATTAAAGATAAAATCAAAATGACATTGGAATAAACAATTAATAGATGAGTTTTTTAAGGATATGATTAAACCTTTAATGGAATGAAATAAATTATTACCCTATTCGTTATTTAAAGAACTGGATTGAAAGTACTTAGAGTGGTACAATACATTGAGAGCTAAAAGAGTTAAATGATATAGTTGAATAATAGACTTCAAAAAGAAGCATAAATTAAAATAGTATACTTACATATCCGTATACTATTTTTTATATATATAATATAACATAAAACACATAATATAGAATATAGTTTATATCTTTTTAGTAGTTATAAAATATATGTTCTAAACTTATATAATATATAGATATAACAATTATAATGGTATTAAATTCTTTAATTATTAAAAATTATAGATTAAAATATATTATTAAGTATAATTATTCTGTTAAATATATATTTATTGAAATATTATAAATTTTACAAAAAAATACTTCATAGGCTTGTAAAAATATGTCAGAACCTCTATAATAGAGAATAAAAACAATGCAGAAAAGAATAAAATATATAAAAATAAGTAAGTAACACTATATATAAAGGGAAAATAAATAAAAAATACCTATAAATATATATAACTATGTTTGAATAGGTTTGCCATAATAATAATTATGATGTAATCTTTTTTTGTTTTTTTGCATGTTTATTAGTATAATAATTGTAAGGCTTATATCTTAATTTTATTTATGAAGAAAATATTACTATTTTTAATCTTATTAATACCTTTTAATACTTATGCTATTGAGGATGATGCTTTTAATTCTATAGAGAGTAAACAAGCTGATTCTATTAGTGAAAATTCAGATGATATTAATGTTGATAAATTGGAAGTACAAATATCAGATCAATTATCAGTAGAGTCTGGTTTTTGAAATCATGCATCATCTGGTAATGAACTTATAAGATCATTAGAGCAGGTATTAAAATATGTTACCTTCTTTATATGACTTGTTGCAATAACTGTTATTATTTATCTTACTACATCGATGGTATTCATCCAAGATGATAATAAAATTAAGGAATATAAAAGAATCCTGGTAAACACTATTTTGTGATTTCTATTTTTTTGATTTGTTGCATGATGATTGTATGTATGGATTATTAAACTCTGACAAAAATATTCTACCCCCTATTACAATGATGTAATTGAAGAAACTCTAAAAGAAGACCAACAATTAACTCCAACTTTATTAAAATAAAAGTTAAAATATATAAATTGCTATGTATAATATTAATAGAGATATTTAATTATTAATTTAAGATTATGTTTAGAAATATTTTAGTAGCGATTTGAATCGTAATAGCAATGCCAATTTTTACTTTACTTTCATCATCACTATTAACTAATGATGTAGGAGAAGATAATATTGTAATAAATTTTAATGAAACTATAT
>CAZGNU010000063.1:0-7735 GCA_964527325.1 uncultured Candidatus Peribacteria bacterium
TTCATTATATCAGCATCTTTATGTTTATAGTGTTCTTCGATTTTTTTATTGGCTTCATCTACTATTTTTTGTAAATCATTTTCTAGATCTTTTTTCATATCTTCAGATATTTCTTTATCATCTTCAGCTTTTTTAATTATCTTTAGAGATTCAGCTCTAGCATTTCTTACTCATACTTTTGCGTCTTCAGCATAAGTTTTAGCAATTTTACTTATTTCTATTCTTCTTTCTTCTGTTAATGCTGGTACTTTTATTAGGATTGAATCTGCCATAGTTTGAGGATTTAATCATAGTCAAGCACTTGAGATAGCTTTTGCTATTGGAAGAAGTATTGTTTTATCCCAAGGTTTTATAGATAGTGTTTGAGAATCTAGGTTAGATACCGCTGCCATATTTTGTAATGGTTGCATTGATCAGTATTGTTCTACCATCACAGATTCTACCATTGCAGGATTAGCTCTACCAAGTTGTAATTTAGAATATTCTACATCTAAATGTCTAATTGCTTTTTCTATTCACTCTTTTGCTTTTGTTAACATAGTTTTTATTTATTAATAAATTGATTGTTTTATTATATAATTTGTTACAAAAAAATCAAATAATTGCTTTACTTTCTTTGTATTCTAAATAAAATGTTCTCATAAAATTTCTCCCTTTTCCAAAGGGAGTACCCTGAAGGGGGGAGGGATTAGGATTTTAGTACATAAAAAAAATAAATGAAAATTTTAGAAGTAAAAAATATAGATAAAACTTTAGCTAAGAAAAAAGTATTACATTGAATAACTTTTTCTGTAAAAGAAGGGGAAATATATGGTTTTTTATGACCAAATGGTGCTTGAAAGACTACTACAATGAAATGTATAATGTGATTAATAGAACCAGAAAGTGGAGAAATAAGTGTGTTTTGAAAAAAATGATTAACTAGAAAATCAAAGCAAAAAATTGGTTTTATGCCAGAAAATACTTATTTATATAAACACTTAACTTGAAAGGAATTCTTAGAATTTAATGGAAAGTTTTTTTGACTAAAAAGTGAAAAACTTGATAAAAAAGTAGAAAATTTGTTAAAAAGGGTAGGACTAAAAAAAGATGGTGATAAATTCTTAAGTGAATATTCTAAATGAATGTTACAAAGGATATGATTAGCACAATCTATTATAAACGAACCAAAATTATTATTTTTAGATGAACCTATGAGTGGTCTTGATCCTATCTGAAGAAAGATGGTAAAAGATTTACTAGTATCACTTAAAAATGAGGGAACTACTATATTTTTCAATACTCATATCTTGGCAGATGTTGAAAGTATTTGTGATAAAATAAGTATAATACACAAGT
Organism: uncultured Candidatus Peribacteria bacterium; assembly: GCA_964527325.1. Taxonomy (GTDB): domain Bacteria; phylum Patescibacteriota; class Gracilibacteria; order BD1-5; family UBA6164; genus UBA6164. The sequence goes on from CAZGNU010000063.1 coordinate 1,339, forward strand.
GAAAAATGATTGTTGAAAGTGAAAAAGTAAAGGATATAAAATGAAGTTTAGAAGATTTCTTTATTGAGAAGGTTGGTAATAATTAAAAACCTCTTACCTGAATCCTTACTCCTTCTCAGGAGCAAGGGGCTACATGTACTAATAGTTTGCAGCCTCTTTCCCCTGTTAAGGGGAGAGAATTCAAGAGAGAGGTTTTTTTATTCCTCCAAATCTTTAACAACTTTCTTCAATGTTTTTTCTATCTTATTTTTATCTCTTTTTATAAAATTAAGAGTTGTTTTTATCATTGCAAAGATATTTATATTTGATTTAGCATTATCTATCCATTCAGGGTTATCTTCTGTTTTGAAATGTGGAACATCAATGTTTGGTTTTATGAAAGAAATATTTCATACCATTTTTAGATTAGAATCATGAAAATCTACATTACTTAAATAGTTTTTTATAAATTTATTTGCTCATCAACCCAGCATAAAAAAATCATTTGGACAAACTTTTTTTCATAATATTTCTTCTAAAGTAATAGTTAAAATATCTTTGAAAATAGTTAGAAATTTTAGTTTTTCAGGTAAAAATATATTATCTTCAATACTTTCAATTATATCATTTTTCGTAAGATTATAATTTTTTCTAATTTGTTTTATTAAATCATTTATACCAAATGATAATTTTTTAACTCATATAATATTATTATGTTTTTTTACAGTAATCGATATATGAGAATTTCATAAATCTATAATTACAACGTCTTTAATTTTTTCAAGAAGTCATGTTAAAGCAAATTCAGAGGGTATGATATTAATAATATTTTTATTAATCGATTTTTCTATGTATTTTATTGTTTCATGTTTTGATTCAGGTATAAATACATTCAGCAAAGAAATATTTACTTCTTTTGGATTTTCTCAGGTTAGTTTTTTAGTTTCTTTATTATCTATTAAAATATTAGTTATATTACTAATAAGTAATTTCAAATCATTTTTTTTATATCCTGAATGGTTTTTAATTGATTTGTAATGTTTTTTAAGTGCCCTAGACTCAACTATTTCTAATAATTTGTATAACTCTTTAGTGTCTATTTTTTTAGAAGTATCTTCTCTAATATGATTTATTTTTGAAAACTCACAAAAAAGATTAGGTGTAGGGATATTAATAATAATATCTTCTACTTTTATGTTTCAATCATTTTCAGCTTTTATTATTGCTTGAGCTATATTGTCAGATATTCATTCTAGGTTTTGCAATTCTTGCATTACTATATAACCATCATCTTGTCTTTTCTCTCAGTATCATATTAATTCTACATCTCTATTTATAATTTCACATATTCATACTCTAATTTTATATGTTCATATATCTATTATTCAGATTATTTTTGGTTTGATTTCTTTTTTTATGAAGTTCATTGATTTTATTATAATTTTATTTTTAAGCCACAACAGTTTTTCAAATCTTTTTTAATAAATCATTTCATTCTCTTATTTCTCATACTCAAATTAAAGCCATTGCTAAATCTTCTGTTATTAAATCATCTCAAGGAGCAATAACTAATGCTCTTTTAAGTACAGAAATTCATCTAGTTGAATTTCAAATCATAGAATAAGCCCATCATAAGTTTCTGAGTACTTCTGAGTTGTTTGCTAGGAGTTTGTTTGATGTTTCTAAAAATTTTACAGCTTCACTTATTTTATCTTGAGATAATAAAATAAATCATTTTAAATAATTTCAAGTAGCAGATTTTTTATTTAAACTTAATGCAAAATCAACAGATTTCAATCATTTATTTAATTCTCATTTATATAAATAGATATCAGCTAGTTCTTCATATAGTCTATAATCAGAGTTATATTTACTAATTGCATTTTCTATTATCTTTATAGCTTCATTAAATCTTTGTTCTACTTTTAATGATTCAATTTGCAATATCAGTTCTTTTATTTTATCCATGTTGTTTGTTTTTTTTTAAAATTTTTGTAGTTCATCCCCTTTAATAAAGGGGATTATAGGGGAATTTTTATATTTAGGATTTTATATTTTTAGTGGCATTATAATATGTTTGAAACTTTGAGATTTATCTTCTTTTTCAGGATCAACAGTAGGAACAATCATAATAGGAGAAAGAGGGTTTTCAAAACTAATACTTACGTGAGTTGAGTTAATAACACCTAAAACTTCTAGAAAGTAAGTTGAATTTATTCATACAATATTATCTTCTCATTCAACTGCTCAAACTAATGTAACATCTCATTCTCAAATTTGTGTTTGAGAAGTTTCAAGTTCTATTCATCTACTTCCAGACAAACTCATTTTTATTGAATAATTATTTTCACGACTTACAAGATTGATTTTTTTAAGAGCCTGTATTAAGTCAATTCTGTTTACTTCTGCTTTTGTAGAAAAAGAAGTAGGGAAGAATGTAGAATAATCAGGAAATTTTCCATTTAATAGTCTAGAATAAATTTTGATATTTCATGACAAGAATGCTATTTGATTATCTCAAGAAACTATTTTTACCTCATCATTATCTGTTAATATGCTTTTTAATTGATTTGCTGTTTTACTAGGGATTATTTGAGAAAAATCATTAGGAACATTATCTGTAAGTATTGTTTTGTATTCAGATAATCTAAAACTATCAGTAGAAGCAAATATTACTTCATTTGATTTTATGTTAACATATAATCAAGCAAGAGTTGGTCTAATATTTCATTCAGCAGAAGAAAACAAAGTTTTATCTATAGAGTTTTTAATTACTTTTCAAGAAATATTCAAGCTAATTTCTTCTCTAATATTTGGAATAAGAGGAAATTCAGAAGCCTCAATTCATTTAATTTTCATTTTTCAACTAGAAGTCCCAATTTTAATACTATCATCATTTAATAATTCTATATTTACCTCATCATCTTGAACCAAAGAAATATAGTTTGTAAATAATTTACTAGGTACACAAAAAGCTCATTCAGATTCAATATCTAAATCATCTAAAATAACATACTCTATAGCCATTTCCAAATTATTTGAAGTCAGAACTATATTATTAAAGTTAACCTTTAAAAGTATGTTTTCCAATATAGGAGTAGTTGTAATTGATGCCGTAGCATGATTCACAATATCCAATCATTTCTTCAACACCTCAGTTTGAATTTTAAATTTCATATTTTCTTGCAGTTAATAATACTTAATTTATATAAATAATATTAACAAAAATACCATAAAATCAAGCTTAGTAATGTTTTTTATGTTAAAAACTTTTTTGTAATATATTTTATTATTCAAATACAACAACTAAACTACTATTTCTCATGATTTCAGGTTTGATATTATTAATAAAGTCTCTTAAATTAGTTCATTTTAGGATTATTTTATAATAGAACTGATTATATTTTTTTGTAGGGTTATGTACTAGTTTTATTTCTATATTTTTGTAGCTATCCATCCCTAATTTTAGGGAGGTTAGGTGGGTTAGCTTATTATTTAAGTTTTCCATAAAAGTTTTTGCTTTTTCTTTGTTTTTATGTCTGTATTCTAAGGTTAACATTTCAGAATACGGAGGGTAGTTAAATAGTTTTCTTTCTTCTAGAGTTTTTTTGAAAAAGTCTTTGTAGTTTGAAGAGGCTATAGTTTTTATTATTTCATTTTCTGGGATAAAAGTTTGGATAACTATGTCAGAAATTTCTCATGCTCTAGATCATCTTCATAGTAGCTGTTTAATATTTGAATATACTTTTTCTTCTGTATTGTATTTTGGAATTAATAGTTCTTGTTCAAGTAAAATAACTCAAATAAGTCATACATTTGAAAAATCAAATCATGTAGTTATCATCTTTGTTCAGATAATTATATCAGCATTTTCTAGATTTTTTAGTGCTAAGCTTTTTTCTGTTTTGTTTTTTACAGTATCAGTATCAAAACGAAAAATTTTAGAATTTTTAAATTCTTTTTTAATTGAATCTTCTATTTGTTGTGTTCAAATTCATACTTTTTGTAAAGTATCTTTAGAGCATTTTTTGCATTTTCTTGGAATATCTTTTACAGTATTACATACATGACAAATCATTTTTTCTGGATATTTATGTACATTCATAGAAACATCACAGTTATCACATTTGTATAAATGATTACAGTTATTACAGATTAAAGAAGAATATTCTCATCTTTTATTTAGATAAAGAATAATTTTTTTATTCTCTTTTATAGAATCGTCTATTTTTTCTAACAGAGTATTAGATAAATATGGATTCAAGTTTGATTTATACTGAGATAGGTTTACTAGGTACATTTTATAAGGGGTTATTTTTTTCATTATAATAATACATAAAATATTTGCAATTAATTTAAAAAAAGGGTAATATTATATTAAGCATATCAACGGTGTAAAGTTTCCTCCTTTAACTTTGCATTGTTATATGCTTTTTTTATTGCTTTTTTTTAAAAAATCATTACTATATAAAACATATTATTTTTTAAAAGTAAAGAGTTGAATATAGAAGAACTAAAAAAAGAAAATCTAGAACTTAAAAGAAAGCTATCTATAGCTAAATTATGGATGGAAAAAGAAATTAAAGCTAAGGTTACAAAAATTGCAAAATGAAAGGTGTCAAAGTTAACTGCACAAACAAAAGATGAATTTTTCTCTGAAAATGTAGAGGATATTATTACAACAAAAGTATCTGATTATTTTTGAGAAATAATGCTTTTAAATACACCAGCTTCTGTTGTAGAAAATATTATTTCAGCTGAAATATGATTTTATAATCTCAAAAAAAATAAGTGAATAGATGGTTTATGAGTAATTACTTCATATCATAAAGCAATAGATACTTTGGTAGAAGGTTTTATTACAAAATGATTTAGAAAATTTGCAAAAAAAGTATGACAAACTCAATTAAGACAAAATGATGTACTAGAAAAGTCATTAAATTCTGTAGTAAATAAATGATATATTTTAAGTATTTGAAGATTATTTCATATTCTAGAATTAATAAAAACAGATGATATGATGTATGATTATTCAAAATGTTTTAAAGATTATTTGAAGAAATATGATTATATTTCTGATATTTTATTTGAAGATAGTTTTTATAATAAATTTGATATTCTTGTTAGTAGTGAAATACTTTGAAAGAAAAGACATATTTGAAAAATTACTTACAAAGAAGTAAAAAAAGCAAGGGAATTACTTGTATGAAACTATAAAGATGAGCATAGTTTGATTTATAAATTTATAGAAATAGGGAAGGTTGATTATTAAAAATAAAAATATGCTATACATAGTCGCAACTCCAATTTGAAATCTCCAGGACATAACTTACAGAGCAGTAGAAACACTAAAAAATGTTGATTCTATTGCTTGTGAGGATACAAGAACAAGTGGTACACTTTTAAATCATTATGATATTAAAAAATCACTTATTTCATTTCATTCACATTCTTGAAAAACTAAGACTAATAAAATTATTGATCAGTTAAAATCAGGGCAAGATATTGCTTTAATAAGTGATGCTTGAACTCCAGGTATTTCTGATCCTGGATATATTTTGATTAAGGAAGCAATTCTTGAATGAATAGAGGTTGTTCCAATTCCATGAGTAACAGCTTTTACTACAGCTTTAATGTGAAGTGGTATGCAGATGAATCATTTTCTTTATCTTGGTTTTTTGCCAGTTAAAAAATGAAGAATGACTTTGTTTAAAAATTTGGTAGAAAGAAAAAGTAATAAAAAAACTGATGAAACTGTTGTGATTTATGAATCAGTTCATAGGATTTTAAAAACTTTAAAAGAAATTTGAGAGTATTTTTGAGAAGAACATTATGTTGTAGTTTGAAGAGAATTAACAAAGAAATTTGAAGAATTTAAAAGAGGAAATGTAGGTGAAGTTTTAGATTATTTTGAAAATACTCCAGGAAAAGTAAAAGGAGAGTTTGTAGTAATGTTTTAAAAATATCTCAATAATACGAACCCATCCCCTCGTACCTCGGTACTTCCCTTGGAAATGGAAGAAATTAAAATAATGTAATAAAAAAAATATGCAACTAAATATACCAAAAGAAAACGGGGAAGTTTTTATAAAGTCTACTATGTGGAATAGCATAATAGAAGTTTTTAAAAATGAAAAAAATATTGATATTACGTCTTATTTAGTTTCTGTACAATTAAGGTGAAAGATTATATTAATCAAAACTAATAAGCCAATAATTAATACTGAAGCTTTATTGCTAGATGATAAAATAAAAAAACTTTTTTCAGAAAAAATAAAAAAAATGTGAATAAAATTTTATGATTTTGAGGTGAAATATTTATAAAAAAAGTGTAATCTTAGCTAAGATTACACTTTTTTACTATTTTATTTCCACTATTGGGTTTAAAACCCCTATCTTTAGATAGCTAACTGTTAGG
>CAZGNU010000064.1:0-7635 GCA_964527325.1 uncultured Candidatus Peribacteria bacterium
TTTATTTCTTTTTTTTCTAAGTTCAAATATTAATTCATCAGCACTTTTTTTTATATATTTTTCTGTTATTTTTTTTGATTCCTCAATAGTGTAATATTTTTTTCAATTTTTAATAATAACCATAATTTATTATTTATCATTTAAATATAATATTATTATATAAATTATTTTAATTTTACAAAAAAAAAATTACTATTATACTTTTTTCATTAACAATTTATTTAAAAATATGGACCACTACTCAGATAAAATATTATTTCAAACAAAGCAACATAAAATCGTTTTAGTTTTATGATTTTTAAAGCATTTTTTTATGTTTGTTTTATCAATTATTTTAATTTGATTTGATGTATAAATGAAAAAAATTTCAATCCACAATGAAAAAAAAGTAAAAGAATTACTTATAGAGAACTGAGAAAAAGCTTTTAGGTATTCTCAAATAGAGAATGCTATTTATAAAAATTATATTTCAGATTTTGATGAGATGATTACTTTATCAAAAAAAGTTAGAGAGTTATTGAAGGATAACTGTTTTTTTCGTTCTTTAAAGCCTGAATCAGTTGTCACTAGTAAAAATAAACAAACTACAAAAATTCTTTTTAAAACTAGTACTTGAGAATTGATTGAGTCTGTAATAATGAGGCATTTGACGGGGAGAGTAACTTTGTGTGTAAGTTGTCAGGCTGGTTGTCCGATGTGATCTTCATTTTGTGCAACTTGAAAACTATCAATACTAAAAAATCTAGAATTTCATGAGATAATTGAACAGATTTATTTTGCTGTAAAATTATTAAATGAAGAAGGAAATAAATTAAGAAATGTTGTGTATATGTGAATGGGGGAACCAATGCTTAATTATGATACTGTCGCTGATAGTATTAGATTTATCACAGATCAAAAAAAGTTTGATTTAGCAAATAGAAGGATAACAGTTTCAAGCTGTTGAATAATTCCTGGTATAAAAAAATTTACTGAAGATTTTTCTCAAACAAGTTTAGCAATTTCTTTACATGCTCCAAATGATGAAATTAGAAAAAAGATAATGCCTGTTGAAAATACTTATCCATTGAAGGATCTTATGAAGACATTAGATGATTATGTGGCTAAAACAAATAAAAGAATTTTTTATGAATACATTATGATTAACTGAGTTAATGATGATATTAAACTTGCTCACGAATTATGAAAATTACTTGAATGAAAATTAGCTCATGTTAATTTTATTCCATATAATGTTTGAGAATGAAAAGCATCAGATTGATTTACGACTACTCCAAGATTTGTGATAGAAAAATTTCAATCTATTTTACAACATTACTGAGTAGTTTCAACTATAAGAATGACTATGTGAGATGATATCGATGCTGCATGTGGACAATTAGCTAATAAAGAAAAGTAAGTTTTTTCTTTACTTTTACAAAAAAAACATATAATAACTGTGTTAAAATATAATATACAAATTATGAATTATACTTTACTTTATACAAAAGAAGATGTTTGATATTCTGTTTCTGTTTTAGAATTACCTTGATGTATTTCTGAATGAGATACAAAAACAGAAGCTAAGATAAATATTATTGAAGCTATAAAGTTGTATTTGGAATCTATGACTGATATAGCTAAAGATAAAGCCAAAAATAATAAAAACTTTGTAATTGATTCATTGAAAATTGATTATGAAACAGTATAAATCAAAAGAAATTATAAAATTTTTAAATGATAATGGCTTTGTTTTGATTAGACAGAAATGAAGTCATGTATTTATGTATAATGATTTAACTTGAAAAAGTACCATTGTACCTTTTCATAATAAAGATTTAAAGACTTGAACTTTATTGTCTATACTTAAACAGAGTGGTTTGTCTAAAAAAGATTTAGAAAATTAATAAAAATATAAAAAAATGAGACATTTAATATTTAGATTGTTTTTAATTGTTGTTGCTGGTTTACTTATGGCTAGTTATGTTTTTCCGTGGACTAATTATTGATATGAAGTTCCGTTTTCAGGTTCTGAATATAAATTATGATTGGATCTTCAGTGATGAATTGAACTTGATTATAAGGTAGATTTAGAGGAAGCAAAAAGTGATCCTGAGTATAATAAAGAAAAAGAAAAAAATATTGTAGAAGGATTAAAATCAATTATTGATAAGAGAATAGAAACTTTGAATATAAATGATAGTGTTATAACTACTGCTAATTATGGTGGGGAACAACATATTATTGTACAAATTCCATTAAAATGAAATAATTCATTAGAAAATAATGAAAATATTGAAAAGGCAAAAAAAGCTATTTGAAATGTTGTAAAAATAGAGTTTAAAGAAAAAAGAACTGAAATAACAGAAGAAGATTTATTAGCTAGAAAAGCTTTAAGTGAAAAAGCTTTAGAAGAAATAAAAGAAACTTCAAATTTTTGAGTTATTTCAAAGAAATTTAAATTAAGTTATGAAAATGTAGCTGTTTGAGAAACTGAGGATATTTTTGATATTTTTGCAACTTGAAGTTTAGATACTAATACTATTTTAGATACAAAAACTAGAGCAGGAGAAGAATGATATTTAATTATTTCTGAACCGATTGAAAAATTATATTCTTATATATTTATTTCAAAGCAACCATCTGGATGGATGTCTGCTATGGACTCAGAGTGAAGAATATTAAATGATAAATATTTTGTTAAATCATCAGTTCAATTTAATGAAGCATTTTTACCTATGGTTGAACTTACTTTTAATTCGGAGTGAGCAAAAATTTTCTGAGAACTTTCTACTAGATTAGTATGACAACAAATGGCAATATTTGTATGATGAGAACTATTAACCGCACCTAATATTAATGAACCAATTTTATGATGAAAAGCTGTTATAACGTGAAATTATACACCAGAAGAAGCCAGAGAATTAGCACAAAATATTAATACATGAGTTGTGCCTGCTCCTATATATCTTACAAGTGAAAAAACAATAGATTCTAAGTTATGAGCTTCATCATTAGAAAAACTAATATTTGCTTGAATTTCATGATTTTTACTTATATTGTTATTTTTAGTTATTATATATAGAGCTGCTTGATTGATTTCAGCAATTGCACTACTTATGTATATTGCAATAGTGCTTACTATTGTAAAAATGCTTGGAATTGTGTTAACTCTTGCCTCTATAGCTTGATTAATATTATCAGTAGGTATGGCAATTGATGCAAATATTCTTATATTTGAGAGGATAAAAAATGAATTAAATACGTGAAAATGATTGGAAGAAGCCACTAAAACTTGATTTAAAAAATCATGGTCTGCTATATGGGATTCAAATTTTACATGATTTATAGTTGCATTAATACTATTTATATTTGGTATAAATATGATTAAAGGTTTTTGATTAATTCTTGCTATATGAATTTTAGTTTCACTATTCTCAGTAATGTGGATTTCAAGAATATTGTTAATACTTTTATCTGATACTATTAAGTCAAAGAGATTATTTATTGGAATAAAAAAATAAAAAATTTAAATATAAAATAAAGACTGTTTTAATAAACAGTCTTTATTTTATATCTAAGATCATCAATATTTCATGCTCATAACAATAATATAATTGCATTACTATTATTTTCATCAAATTTTTTAATTAGTTTTAATGTATTATTAAAGTTTTTTCAATCAGTTTTATCTGGATGATTTATTAATTCTATTAATTTTTTAGAATTTATTTTTTCCATATCTTCTTTTGAATCTCTAGATGGATATATGTTTGGAATAATTAATTTATCAGTATTTTTAAAACAATTTTTAAATCAATCTAATAATTCAAGTGTTCTAGAATATTGATGAGGTTGGAAAACCGTAAGGATTTTTTTGTCTACATTAGTATTTTTTATTGAGTTTAATGTTAGACTGATTTCAGTAGGATGATGTCCATAATCACTCATTAGAATATTATTATGGACAGTTAATCATATCCTCTCCATTCTCCTCCAAACACCATTATAGTTTTCTAGTGATTTTACTATATGTTGTTCTTCTATTCATATCATATGTCAAATTATTAGAGCAATTTTTGCATCAAATAATATATGTTTTCATGGAATTTTTATGTCCATAATTGGATATGGAAATTGTTGTTTATTATGAGAAAAATAATCTGAATATGCTTCTATATAATTTATATCATTTCTTAGTCATAATATTTTTTTACAATTTTTATCTTCTCAATTTAATATTAAAAATCATCAACTTACTATATTATTTGCATATTCTATAAATGAATTAATATAATCATTTTCATCTTTAAAATAATCTAAATGATCAAGTTCAATATTTGTGATTACTCAAACAGTTGGTTTATAATTTAAAAAGCTTCTTTTATATTCACATGCTTCAATTACAAAATATTCTAAATATTGTCAATTTTTTCTATAGTAAAAATTTTTATTATCAAATTCTTTTAAAATAGTTCAAACTACATTTATAAAATCAATATCTGAATTTTTTAATACAAGACTAGTCATTGATGTAGTCGTTGATTTTCAATGAGTTCACGCAATTGTTATTAATTTTTTGTCATTAGCTATATTTGCAAGAGCTTTAGGGTATGATAACACCTTAATACCTAATTCTTTAGCTTTTACTATTTCTATTTGTGTTTTTGGAACAGCTTCAGTATATATAACTAGACTAAAGTTTTTATCTAATATTTCAGGGTTTTCTCATATATATAAATTAACTCATTCTTTCTCAAGGCTTTTAGTTAATTCTGATTCAATTAGATCGCTTCAATAAACTACGTATGATTTTGCTAGGTAATATCTAGCTAGTGCTGATATTCATATTCAACCAATTCAAACAAAATATATTTTATCTTTCATTAATTTATTATTAGTTATAATATTATAATTGTATATTTTTTTATTTAATTTCAAAATGTATTTCTTTTTTGAGTTAATTGTGATATAATGTTAGTATTATTATTTAAAATAGTTTATGAGATCTTTATATTTTTTTTGAATTCAATTAAATTGATTAGAGTTTGTTGTATATATTCTTTTTCCAGTATCAATATTAGCTATTATTTTAGTATATATATATTTTAATATTCAATATATGAAATTATCATATGATGTTGATCTAAAAATTTTAAAATTTTTAGATGATAATTTTGAAAAAAATTTTTGTAAAATCAAAAAAAATTTAACTAAAATTGAAAATAGTGATAATATACCATTATGTACAATTAAAAAACATATAAAAGAAAAGATATAATTTCATAATTATATCTTTTCTTTTAATAATTCATTTATATTAGGAAAAATATTATTGTTTAATTCTTCAATTTCACTTTTACTAAATTTTGATAATACCCAATCAGACACTTCATAATTAGAATTAAATCATATACCAACTTTTATTCTCTTAAATTGATCTGTAAAGTGGTTTATTATATTTTTAACACCATTATGTCATCCAGCACTTCATTTATTTCTAAATCTAACTTTTCAAAAATCCATACTCATATCGTCATAGATAACAATCATATCATCTTTATCAATTTTATAAAAATGAAATATTTTAATAAGAGATTCTCAACTAAGATTCATAAAAGTCTGAGGTTTTAATAAAATAACTTTTTCAGAGTAAATTTGTCATTCAGAAATTTCTCACTTAAATTTTTTTTCAAGCTTAAAATCTGAAAAATTTTCTTTATTTTTCAAATAATCTAAAAACATAAATCAAACATTATGCTTTGTATTTTCATATTTTTTTCATGGATTTCATAATCCGACTATTAGTTTCATATTAATATTATTTAAAAAATTTATCAAAAGGATTTTCAATTTTATCTAAGCTAGGATTTATAACATGAGTATAAAATTGTGTAGTCTGAATATTTTTGTACCCCAATAATTCTTTTATATATTTAATATCTACTCAATTTTCAAGACATAATATTTTATCTTGATTATCTAGCATAATTTATTATATTTAATATGTTGTAAATAACAACCTCTAATTACAAACTAATCGCATTTTAATTGATTTTTAAATAAAAACAAACAAAAAGTTCGTATAGTGTTCAGTTGTGCGACATATGTTTTTTAATTTTTTACTCGTTCCACTCGTAATTTTTGAGAGAGAGTAAATTATTTTTTACAAAAATAATTAATAAAATAAGAAAATGAATTTAAGAAAAAATATTATATTGTATTATGTCATTAGTTTTTTATCAGCATGCATATTTATAATTCCAATATGGAGTTTTTTCTTTGTAAATTATTTACATTTTTCTTTTTGATGGGCTTTATTTATTACAATATTTTCATGATTGATTAGTTTTATCTTTGAGATTCCTTCTGGAGCTTGGGCAGATAGATTTTGAAGAAAAATTACATATATATTGTGATTAATAATAATTTTATTTTGATATAGTTTTTATATTTGGAATGATAATATAGGTTTATTTTTATTAGCTTCATTTTTTCAATGATTATGATTTGCAATGACTTCTTGAAATATGGAATCACTTATTCATGATAATTTAATCGAAAATAAAAAAGAAAAAGAATTTTCTAATATTTCTGCTAATTCTTATGTATATATATTTACATGAAGAGGAATATCATCATTAGTAGCTGGATTTTTATTCATGCTAAATCCATTATTTCCAATATATTTTACAATATTAGCATATATATTAATATTAATAGTTTTATTTTTTATTAAAGAATCAAAATATCATAAACCTGAAAAAACTACTAACATAAAGCAAATAAGAGAGTCAATAAGAATTGTTTTTCAAAATAAAATAATATATATATTTCTTATTTTAATGTTTTTGCAAGCGGGATTATCAAATGTATATTGGTTCACTTATCAGCCATATCTAGAATTTATATGATTTGATATATGAACAATAGGTATTATTTTTGCTATTATTTCTTTTCTATCTGCATTTTGATCACATATTTTAAAAAAGATACAAGAAAAATATCATGTAATTACGATAACAAAGATAATACTATATTCTATTTTTATTTCATCAATATTATTTTTTATATTTGATAGTAAATTATGATTATTACCAATAATAATATTAGCAATTACAATTGGTTTTGTTATGCCATTATGAAATAATTTTTTAGCATCAAAAGTTCCAAGTAGTAAAAAATCAACAATTTTGTCAATTTATTCGTTTGCAATAACTTTGTGATATTTTTCTTTTTCCACTATTTCATGATTTTTAATTGATATAATTTGATTAAAACAATTATATTTTTGAGTATTAATTTTTTGTTTATTTTTATTTTTAATAGATATCTTATATTTAAGAAAAGTGAAATTAGAATAGTTTAATTATAAAACAAAGTTCATGGAACATTTTTTGGATTATCATCCAAACTCTCTCTCAAAAATTACTCGTTTCACTCCTAAAAAATAAAAAAACATACGTTCTCCTTACAGTCGAACCACATTGCATTTTGCTCATTCTTCGCAAGGTCGCACAACAGACCCTATACGGTTCACTCCTGCCGTCGTTCTCCCATATTTTGTTCCACTACGTTACACAAAACATCGTATATGGTCGAACGTTATCATAAATGTCGCTACGCGACATTTATGATAATGGTTCGGATGTACAA
>CAZGNU010000065.1:0-7334 GCA_964527325.1 uncultured Candidatus Peribacteria bacterium
AAAACTAGTTATTAAAAATTGATTATTTTTCCCGCTACGAAAAAAAGAGCCATAATTAAGTAATTTATGAAATAGTTTTTTAATTTTTAATATATGATTTTCTTTTGACTAATCAGCTTTTTTTTATATAATCCTATTGACAAGTGTTACAAGAAGATAAATTGTAGCATTTTTTTTATAATTTATAATTTATTATGGTACAATTTTTTAAGAATTCTTTTAGGGAATTAAAACATGTAGTTTGGCCTACAAGAGAGGAGACTAAGAAATTTTTTGTTATAGTTTTGGCTATATTAGTTTTATTTTGATTATATTTAAATGCAGCAAATACTGTGTTTGAACAATGATTATTATTTATAAAAAATTTAATATAGGTTAATTTATTACATAAAATTTAAAATAAAATGTTTAATAAGCCAGAATGGTATGTTATTCAAGTAGTTTCTTGAACAGAGGAAAATGTTAAATCATCTCTTTTTCAGAGAAGAGAAAGTTTTTGAATGGAAGATTATATTATTGATGTATTTGTTCCTACGCATGACGTCGTGTCTGTTAAGGCTTGATGAGAAAAGGTTACAAAAAAGAAAAATATACTTCCGTGATATTTATTAGTAGAAATGAATGTTACAAATGAAAGTTGGTATATAGTTAGAAATACTCCAAATGTTACTTGATTTTTATGAGCATGAAATATTCCAGTTCCAGTTTCTGGAGAAGAATTAGAAAAATTAAAATGAAAAATTTCTGAACATTCAGAAACATTTGAAACAAAATATAAAGCTTGAGATATGGCAACTGTAATGAAGTGACCTTTTGAGTGAAATGAAGGAATAATTACAGAAATTAATGATAAAAAATGAATTGTTAAGATGAATGTAAATCTTCTGGGTAGAGATACTCCTATAGAATTAGAATTTGCTGATATTAAAGTTTAGTTTATATTTAATATAAAACAGGTATGAGAAAGACAATAACAGCAATAATTTTTCTAATTATTATTTTTGTTGTAAATCTAATATTTTATTATTTATCAGATGATTATAAGTTTTTTTTAAGAAAAATAAAAAATACAAATGATGTAGTTTATTTAGAAGAAAAAGTTATTAATGATGATGAAATAAATAATATAGACTTAGAAAATAAAAAGGAAGAAGAAAAAATATTAGAATGAGCAGAAGTAGTAGAGTTAAGTAAAAAAAATGAAAAAATATTTGAACTTAAGGATAACGACTCTAAAGTTGCTTTAAAAGATGAGGTAGTGCTATGAGATAATTATATGGAAATTAATAAATTATTTTCGTTATATAGTTTAAATAAACTAGAAATAAATTCTAATTTGTTTGATATAACTGATGAATATCCAGATAATTATTTTGAATACTATTCTAAAGATTTAACACTTTATTTTTTTCCTACAAAGACTTATGACGAAATACTTGATATATTTTCTGTTTTAGATGATGAATTACCTTTTACACTAAAAGAAGTTAATAATTTCTGAGATAATTCATTTTACATTAATTTAAACGAAAATATAAAAGATAGATTTGTAAGACTTGTAATATCTAATAAGTGAGTAGTATTTTGATTAAAAATTAAAAAAACAGAGTACAATTTAGTAAAAGATAAACTAAATTCACTCAGAATTATACCAGAAGAAAAAGTTATTGTAGAGAACGAATCTTTACAAATAGAAAAAGAATAATTATTTATATAACCTAGAAAAATATGTCTGATACTATTTTTTTGACAAAAGAGTGACTAGTTAATTTACAAAATGAACTAGAAAATTTAAAAAGTGTTAAAAGAGTTGAAATTGCAGCTAAATTAAAAGAAGCTATATCTTTTTGAGATCTTTCGGAAAATTCTGAATATGAAGATGCTAGAAATGAACAAGCTCAAGTAGAACTTAGAATTTCTGATGTAGAAGATCAATTAAAAAGAGTTGAAATAATAAAAGAAGAAAAAAATAAATGAGATAAAGTAAATATGGGATCTATTGTTGAGGTAGAAAATACTGATACAAAAGAAAAAGAAAAATTTAAAATTATGTGATCAACAGAAGCTGATATATTAGCTAAAATTCCTCAAATTTCTAATGAAAGCCCTGTTTGAAAAGCACTTTTATGAAGAAAAAAATGAGATAAAGTAAAAGTTATAGCTTCATCATGAAAATTTGAATATAAAATAAATAGTATAAAATAATCTGTATTTATAATTAAATAAGAAAATGGAAAATATTTATTATGAAAATCTAATTTTAGTGCCTGCTGTTGCATTTGTGGTTACAATATTTTTAAAATGAATTTCAATAAAAATTAAAACAGGTAAATTTGATTTAGCCAAATCAATATGAAGCTGATGAATGCCATCTGTTCATTCTGCTGTTGTTGTGTCTCTTGCTACAGCTGTAGCCATAAAACATACTGTATCATCAGATTTATTTGCTATTGCAATGGCTTTTACAGTTATCATAATTTATGATGCTATAAATGTCAGATACGAAGCATGACAACATGCTATAGCAATCAACGAAAGACTCTGAGAAAAAAGATTTAAAGAATCACTTTGACATTTACCATCAGAAGCATTTGCTTGAAGTGTTTTGGGGATAATTGTTGCAATTGTGTTATATTATGTATAAAAAAGATAGAATTTTATTAATTCTATCTTTTTTTGTTTTAATTTTTTATTCCACAGTAACACTCTTAGCTAAATTTTGAGGTTTATCAATATCTCTATTTAAATTTTTTGCAACTTCTACTGAGAATATCCATAAAGGGATAAGAGGGAGGAATGGAGTTAATATTGGATGAGATTTTGGTATTTCTATTATGTCGTCATAAATATCTTTTAGTGAATCTCAGGCTGTTATAACTCATAATACTGTTCAGTTTCTTGCTTTTATTTCTTTTATATTTGAAATCGTTTTGTCTCTAACAATTGATTTTGGATTTATAACAACACAAGGGAAGTCTTTTGAAACTAGTGCAAGAGGACCATGTTTTAGTTCTCAAGTTGAGTAAGCCTCAGCGTGAACATAACTTAATTCTTTTAGTTTTAAACTACATTCACAAGCAGTTCAATAAACTAGGTTTCTACCAAGGAAGAAGAAATTGTTGTATTTAGAATATTTATCTGCAATTTCCTTATACTGACCTTGTTTTTCTAATAATCATTCTAAACTATTATCCAAAGTTGCTAGTTTTTCAATAATTTTTTTGCATTCTGCTACTTGCAAATCTCTTTTTAGTCACATTGATAGTGACATAAGTAAAAGTACTGCTAATTGTGCTACAATATTTTTTGTTGAAGCAACTCAGATTTCTATTCATGAGTGAGTATATAATCACATATCACACATTCTAGCAATTGTACTACCAACTACATTTACCATTCAAAAAGTTAAGCATCATTTTTCTTTTACCATTCTAATAGATTCTCTTACATCTGCTGTTTCTCAAGATTGAGATAAAAAAAGATATAGAGTTTTTTTGTTTGGTAAAAAAGTTTCGTATAAAAATTCACTAGAAACTTTAACTTCAGTTTTTATTCATGATAATTCTTCAAACCAGCTTTTTCATACTACTCAAGCAAAGTAGCTTGATCAACTAGCAATTATTTCTATTCTTTCAATTTCTATTTCATTTAATTCATCAAGAGTTTCGTTATGAATAGTTTTAGTCTCAAAATTTATTCTTCATTTTAATGCATTTCTTAAAACTTCAGGAATTTCATGTATTTCTTTTTCAGTAAATGTTTTGAATTTACCTTTTTCAGCAAGTCACATTTCTTCAGTGATAGTTTCTATTTCTTTTTCAACTTCTTCTCCACTTGAATACACGTTAAATTTTCAATTTTTAATAATTACAGTTTCTCTATCTTCTAAACTAGTAAATTCCGAAGCTACTTTTCATAAAGCATTTATATCACTTGATAAAAATACACCGTTATCTCATACTCATACTATCATTGGACTACCAAGTTTTGCTCAAATAAGTACTTCTGGATTTTCTTTATCAATTACTGCAATAGAATAAGCTCAAACCATTTTTTTTGTAACTTTTTCAACAGTGCTAACTATATCACCATCAAATATGCTTTCTATTAGTTTAGCTATAACTTCTGTATCAGTTTCTCAATAAAATTTGAATTTTTTAGAAAGTTCATCTTTCAAAGTCATATAGTTTTCAATAATTCAATTATGAACTACATAAAATCTATTATTTTCTGAAGAATGAGGGTGAGTATTTTCTAAAGTAACTTTCCCATGAGTTGCCCATCTAGTATGAGCTATTCAGTTATTATAATCTAAACTTTTATTATCACATCTTTCTACTTTTCCAGCAAGATTGGAAACTTTTCAAACAGCTTTTTCTAAAAACACATTTCTATCTTTTGTAACTCAAAAAACTCAAGCACTATCATATCATCTATATTCTAATTTTCTTAATCATTCAACAAGAAGAGGCACACTATTTTCTTTTCAATTATAAGCAAATATTCAACACATTTTTTATTAATTTAAATAATAAATTATGTATTTAATATACTTTTTAATTCTTCCATTGTCAATTTTAAATATATTTCACTGTTATCTAACTCTATGTTAGTAAAATACTTGTTTTCACCTACAAATACAATAATTTTAGACTTACGGGAAGCGTGAAAGTTTTTTTTAGTTTTATTAGATATATAAAAAAACTTGTATTATTTATTATAAAATATATAGTAAGTATATATTAATATTAAAAAATATGTATGTCAAAAAATAAAAAAATAGAAGTAATGTGATCTGAAATAAGTGTTTTAAAAATAAAAGATGAAGATTATATCAGTATAACAGACATGTTGCAAGCTAAAGAATGAGAGTTTTTTATTTCAGATTGGCTTAGAAATAGAAACACAGTAGAATTTTTATCAATTTGGGAAGAAATTAATAATCCTAATTTTAATTATGGCAGATGTGCCGTAATTAAAAGTAAAATTTGATTAAATAGTTATAAAATTAGTGTAAAACAATGGTCAGAAAAAACAAATGCTATTTGATTAATAGCTAAATCTTGAAGATATGGTTGAACATATGCTCATAAGGATATTGCATTTGAATTTTGAATGTGGATTAGTCCTAAATTTAAAATTTATCTTATAAAAGAATTTCAAAGATTAAAAGAACAGGAATTTAAAAAGTTTGATTGGAGTGCAAAAAGATTTTTAACAAAAGTGAATTATAAAATTCATACTGATGCAATAAAAGATAATATTATTCCAAAAATACTTTCAAAAACAGAGGTAAATTTTACTTATGCAAATGAAGCCGATATTTTAAACAAGGCATTATTTTGAAAAACAGCAAGGGAGTGGAGAGATAAAAATCCAAATAAAAAATGAAATATTAGAGATTATGCGAATATTGAACAATTAATTATTCTTGCAAATATAGAAAGTATCAATGCTGAATTTATTAAAATGTGAATTAAACAAACTGAAAGATTAAAAAGTTTAAATAAAACTGCAATTATACAAATGAAATCTTTATTAAGCATAGATATTACTAAAAAGTTAGCGAATAACTTAAAATAAATTATCTAACTCGTTCAAAGTCAATTTTAAATATGTTTCACTGTTATCTAACTCTATGTTAGTAAAATGCTTGTTTTCACCTACAAATACAATAATCCTAGACTCTGCAAAAGCGTGAAAGATTTTTGTTATTTCAGGATTATCTTTGTATTTTGAGCAAAATCAATGAAGACCAATGCAATTACAATTAAGTAAAGTTCAAATAGCTCTCCAAGATTTATTCTGAAGTTTATGATACAAAAGAGCTTTCACAAAAATAATAGGGGATAGTCTTCTTGGGAAAAATCCTATTTTTTTAAAAACTCTAGATATCTTGTTATAATCTTTAGTTGTAATTTTATTTGTTCTAATTAGCCACATATATATTATATTTTCTTGAATATTTAACATAAAATATTTTATTTTATTTGAATGGTAGTTATATTTTATTTGAATACAAGTTTGTGTATTATTAACAATTAATATTTTTTACAGTTTACTGTAAAAAATAAATCATTATCTAACTAAAAAATTTCCAATGGAACAAAAAGAACGCAAAAAGAACCATTCTGATTTGATTTTTTGGAAGTTTAGCTATAATGTTTTTACTTGTATTTTTAAATAAAGAGCTTAAAAGATTATAAAACAAAGAAATTAAAATATTAATAATTTAATAAACTATAAATTATGCCACACATACATGAAAAAATAGATTTTTGTGCAGAAGCTTATATTGTTTATAATAATAAGGTTTTATTAAGAATTCATGATAAACTTGATAAATGGTTAAGTGTAGGATGACATATTGAATTAAATGAAGACCCAAATCAAGCAGTTATAAGAGAGGTAAAAGAAGAAGTTTGATTAGATATTATTCTTTATGAAGAAAAAAATAAACAACCAGTTTTTAATGTAAGCAATAAGTCTCTTATTCCACCACAATTTTTAAATAGACATCCAATATTAGATATTCATGAACATATTTGATTTGTATATTTTGCTACATCAAATACAGATAAATTAAAGTTATCAGATACAGAAGTATCTGAAGATTGTAGATGGTTTACAAAAGAGGAAATACTAGAAAATAAGTATTGAATAGAAGAGGATGTGGGATTTTATGCATTGCAGGCTTTAGAAAAATTGACTGAAGAAATAGTTAAATAAAAAAATGAGATTTAAAATCTCATTTTTTTTATACTCTAATTTTTGTTATTTTCTCAGCATGTCTCATACAATTACTTGTGATACATTTTCATGTGATTCAAGCTAAAAGAGGGAATATTCACATTATTGCTATTAGTGAGTCAACGTCTAGAGATGGTCATTCTACTATTATTGATGAAATGTAGAATAATATTACTCAGAATATTATTTGTATTATTCTTATGTATTTCTTTTTAAGTAAGCATATATTTGCTGCTCACATAATCACTGGGATAATTCATATACCAACTATAGTATATTTAACATATTCTAATTGAGAAGCTGTAAGCTCTTGCCAAAATAGTGTAGACTGTATAGCATCTCATTGAACTATTAAGTTATAATAAAGAGTTCAAATTAGGATTAATCAAAAAACAATTCTAAAGATTCTAATAGTAGTATCACTTGGTCTTTTTTGCATAAATTTTACAAATCACATCATAGTTTTATTTAGTTAAAAAATATTTATATCACATAAAGTTTATGGAAACTAAAAAAAAAGCAAAATTAATTGGCTCTTTTTTTCGTAGCGGGAAATTAAAATCCAAAAACTAACTAAATTTTTA
>CAZGNU010000066.1:0-7315 GCA_964527325.1 uncultured Candidatus Peribacteria bacterium
TTGCGTAGCAACCTTATGGGATACCCCAACCTTTAGGTTGGGGAGGATGTCATTTATTTAAATACAGTATATTAATATATACTGCAAAAAGTCGAAGACTTTGTTTGTGCAGATGAATGCAACAGCAAATTTTAATTATTTTAAGTTAATTCTCATTACATTTAGTCTGTATCTCATAATCCCTGTTCTAGCTGCTTCATCTTCTATTTGATGATATTGAGCCATCATATCTTGCTGAATTCCATAAGAAGGATTTAACCCACTATTTTCTTGATTTCTATACATATCTGGATTTGAACTTCTACATCCACTACTTAAAACTAAAGCACCAATACCGCAGAGTCCAATTATTTGTGTTAGTTTAGGGTTTATTTTATGTTGCATATCCTTAATATAGTTAACTAGTATATAAATATTACTATTTTTAGTCACTTTTGAGTAGTATAAACTAATGTGGTTATGTATTTTAAATAGATGTTATTTCTAGACTAAATTTTGTAAATCATAAAATATATAAATAGTGCTTTGTAGGGTAAAATATGTTTAAACAAAATAAATTATTTATTATCTTTCTATTATTTATACTAATTAATCTTTCTACCTTAGTATCAGCTTCTTTATTAGATGATTTTAATAGTTCTTGTATTGAATTAAATGGTGTTGTCTATATAATAGATGTTAATACAAATGAAAATATTTCTTTGTTACACGATTGTTTAGAGATAAATGGTTCAACCATTCTTGCTTCATATAACTGTGTACAAGGAGAATTATCAGTTAGTTTTGAACCTAGTACAAATTGTAGTTCTGATAATAATTCTAATCAATCCTGTAGTTCTGCTTCTGATTGTCCAAGTGGTTATTGCGATCCTCATAAGAATGCTTGTTCTGATGGGGGTATAGGTAGTGGGTGTTGGGGTTCTTCAGATTGTGCAACTGGTTATTGTGATTCCAATAACACTTGTTCTGATGGGGGCATAGGTAGTGGGTGTTATGATGCTTCTGGTTGTGCAACTGGTTATTGTGATACTATTAATAACATCTGTACAGATGGCAGCATCGGTAGTGGATGTAGAAGTAGTTCAGAATGTTTAGACAGTGCTTGTGATCTTATTAATAATATTTGTTCAAATAATGTTACTGGTAGTCCATGTCATGATAATTCGGATTGTGAAAGTGGGATTTGTGCACCTGATTGCGAGCCCTATCATTGCGCCGATATTTATAGTGGTAATTTAAAGAGAGTTTGTTCTGATGGAAGTGTTGGTAGCTCATGTGATAGTTTGAGTGGCTGTGCTGAAGGGTATTATTGTGATCCTTTTAATGTTTGTTCAAATGGAGCATTAGGCGCTCCATGTCATGATGATTCTAATTGTAATTCGGGATTTTGTGATATGGGCTTTTGTGCAGAACCCTCAATTAATGTTCTAAATACTATTAATTCCGACTTTACTACTGTCATTGGTTCAAATGCAAATGCAGATGATAATATTGCTTCAATTGATATTTCAGGAAAGTTTGGATTAGGAACGCCAAGGGAGGAAAGTTTTACTAGTTTAAATCAGGACTTGATTGTTGTTGGTGGTCCATGTGTAAATACTATCTCTGCTCAATTAATGGGCAATCCTACAGATTGTACTGCTGGTTTTGAGCCAGGCAAGGGTATGATTAAAGTATTTGGCTATAATGGTAAAACTCAAATAATGGTTGCTGGAATGGATGCATTAGATACAAGGATTGCAGCAAAAGCATTAATCAATTATCAGAATTATAATTTAACTACTAATCCAGTAATAACTTATGGTAGTAGTTTGGATGATGTTAATGTTGAATGAAAAAGTTTATATATTATGATGATGAGGTTAGGTTAAGATGGATGTAAAAAAGACAATCAAGGAATTTTCTACTTATGTGATTGGTGCTTTTGTAGGTATTATGATCATAATGGCATTTGGAATCATCAGTTCTGGTGGTTTTAGGCTAGGTGATGATGTAGTAGGTATGGCTTACAATTTCCAACCTAGCGATAAAGTAACGATTGCTACATTCTTAGACGGATTAAAGACTGATGCGACTGGTTATAAGATTGTTTTGCCTGATAATGCTGATAATAATTTAATTTCTGCTGTTGCCGAGTTTGCATCTGAATTTGGTCTTTCTGAGTCTATTTTTGAATCTGAATTAACTTCTAATGATAAATATTTAATTCATTTTACAAAAAATCTTTCAACATATAATTTAAGGTATAATCAAATAAAGTTAGTTCAAGATAGTGCAGGTTCTGGTATTATACTCTATATTGGTTCTTCAGATGACTTAACTATGGTTATTTATGGCGGCTTATTATATCCCTTTTATGGGGGCTTATCTTCTTGGTTTGATTACAAATCAGTTATTATTAATTGGGATTATCCTGAGGGGATTAGGCCATTTATTGAGGATGTTGATACAGTTGATGAGTATAATTTCATTAATGTGCGACCTATTATTAAGAACCAATATGGTGAGATTGAATTCTTAGTACCAATAACTGTTTCTGGTTCAATAGCTACAACTGGGAAAGGTTTATCTGATATGGTCGTAATAAATGATACTGATATTAGCATAGATACTTCTCAACAGACAATGGATAATCCTGGATTTAATGTGCCTGCAAGATTGACTTTCTATAATGTGGATCTTTCAGGAAGTGAAGGATTGATTAATATTTATGATAATAGTGGGAATTTAATGAATGCTACTATCAATAGTTATGCTCCTTTAACTATTGAAATACCTTATTTTAATGATTATAATTGTACTGATAATGATAATGATTTATTTGCAATTGATGGCGGAGATTGTGGCCCAATAGATTGTAATGATAATGATTCTAGTATTAATCCTGGCAAGGTTGAAACTTGTAACGGGGTGAATGATGATTGTGATGCTTCTACTTTTGATACAGATTTAATTTTATCTGAAGGATGTGGTGTTGGTATTTGTGCAAATGGTACCAGGATAAAGACTTGTGATGGTTCAAGTTTAAGTGATTGGGGTTCATGCAGCACTGATGTTTTAGCACAACCTCAAGAAATCTGCGATAATGGTTTAGATGATGATTGTAATGGTGAAGTTGATGAAGGCGATCATTGTCATGCTTGTTATGGTGGAAGTGTTCCAGTTGATAGTGATAATGATGGTTACTTGGAAATTAGGGACTGTTGTGATCTATGGCTGATTGATGATTTGAATAAAAAATATGAACTCACAAATAACATTGACTGTTCTGATACAATTAATTGGGATAGAGGATTTGGTTTTGAACCTCTTGGTGATGGAAGAATACTTTATGCCCCAGATGGAAATAGTTTTTATCTTGCTGAGTCATTTGTTGGAACTCTTGATGGTAAAGGTTTTAACATTGAGAATCTTTATATCAATAGGCCTAATGAAAATAATATTGGATTATTTTCTGGTTTTGGTGATCGTGCTGTTATTAAAGATTTGAATTTAGTAAATGTTAATATAACAGGTAGAGAAAATACCGGTGCATTAATTGGTATTGGTAAGGCAGCTTATTCTGATATTATTGGTTGTTCTGTAACTGGTAATGTAAGAGGTGGAAAGAATACAGGTGGATTAATTGGAAGTATAGGGGATTATATACGTGGTTTAGCTAGTAATACTATTGTTATTGAAAAAAGTTATTCAGAAGCAGAAGTTAATGGTTATACACATACTGGTGGATTAATTGGTGAAGTTCAATATGGTGGTATTGATATTAAGAATTGTTATACTACCGGTGATGTTACTGGAACTGGAACTTCAACAGGTGGATTATATGGTAGATCCCCTGCATGCTATTATTGTAAGACTACTGTTGTTAATTCTTATACAACTGGGGATGTATCTAGTGTAGTACAGGGACACGAAGGAAAATATGTGGCCGGAATAGCAGGTAGTGCTGGTGGGCTTACTATATCTAATAGTTTTGTAACAGGAAGTGTTTCAGGTGGTTATGGAACTTATGCATTTGCTAGAGGATCAACCTCAACTAATAATTATTTTAATAATCATACAGGTAATCCTGATAGTTGCGGTTCTTCTAATTGTGTTGCAATTAATGATAATGAAGCTTATTTTAAGGATTCGAATAATGCGCCGATGGATGCTTGGGACTTTAGTAATATTTGGGCAATAGATCCTAATATTAATGAGGGGTATCCTTATTTAAGATGAAAAAAAGAATATTGTTATTAAGTTTAATGATTTTAGTATTATTGATACCTTTAGTTTGGGCAATCACTTATAGAGCATGTGGTAATAGTGTTATTGATGGCTCAGAAGAATGCGATGATGGGTATGCAAGTGAACAATGTACAGGTAATTGTACAAAAACTTATTGTGGTGATGGTGATATACAATTTCCTAATGGTTATGGTCAAGATGAAGATTGTGACGGAAATAATTTAGGTTATGCTGATACTTTAATGGATAATTGTAATGTGAATCCTAGTTTTTATGGTCATGCATTAAAATGTGATGCAGGATGTGCTTATAATTTTACTGATTGCTGGAAAAAAGGTGACGGTGATTGTGAACATGAAAAAGGTGAAAATTTAGTTAATAGTCCTGATGATTGTGGCGAAGATAGAGAAGCTTGTGGCGATAGTCATTGCGGTTATGGTGAGAATGCAGATAATTGTCCAGAAGATTGTGATAATGGTTGTACTGGAATTAATAATCCTTGCGCAGTTTGTAGTATAGTTGATGGTGAAGAAACAGTTACTGGTTATTTGGCAGATGGAACTGTTGTAGGATGTTCAGATGATCCTTCTAAAGATTGTGTCTGTTTACCAAAAGATACTAATATTGGTTTATTGAAAAGTTTAATTAGGAGTTTGCTTACATAAAAATGATAAAAATGAAGAATTGTAATGTTGTAATGGTTTGTTTAGTTATAAGTTTATTATTATTTATTTCTGGTTGTGGTGTTAGTGGTGTTAAGAAAGATTTTAAGGTTGAAGATTGTATAGGTATAGCTAAAATTTATGAGACCACAATAATTGGTAATGGGGCAAGAAATCCATTTAATGGAGAAATAAAAACTCCAAAGGAGGTAATGCGTGATCATTGTATGAAATATTGTTCTTATTATGATCCTGAATCAGAATCAGAATGTGTGTCCAGAACAACTACTGACCAAAGACAAGTTGCCCTGATTCCAGCAAATTATGTTGATATGGGGTTGATAAGTCAAGCTTTTGATTGTACTTGCGGTTGGTTTGGTCCTTCAAGTAGGACTTCAAATTCCTATTTCTTTTTAAGGAATAAATCTGATCTAGCTCAAATATCTATAGATGGCATAACTGTAGATAAAAATGCATTTTATAATGGTATTGTATATGCTGTAGAACCACATGGTTATCAATTTAATAGTGAAGTTAAATTTCATTATTACTATAATGGTGAACCTTGGCAGAATAATGATGATCTTATTATGATTAAATTAGACCCAGAAACAATTTCTTCAATTAATTGTACAAAGACTGATGTTAAAGATCCAGTTTATGAATATATTGGTCCAAATGGTGGTTCAATAGCACTAGATGATTTTATAGTTGAAATACCATCAGGCGCTTTAAATATAGATCAAGAATTTATTATAAGAAAATTAAATTTTGAATGTGAAAATTTACTTACTGCAGAAGTAAATATACCTTGTACAAATGCTTCTGATTGTCAAAGTGGTTATTGTGATACTTTTAACAATATTTGTACAAATGGTAGTGTTTATTTTAATTTTACCAGTTTAATTGATGATTTAAGCAATCCAGCTAAGTATTATGAAATAGTGATTGGAAAATTAGCTAAACCTGCTGATAATATTGCGGCAATTGACATATCTGGAAAGTTGGGGTTAGGCGCGGCAATTGAGGATAGTTATGCTAATTTAAATCAGGACTTGATTGTTGTTGGTGGTCCATGTGTTAATACTATTTCAGCTCAACTTATGGGTAATCCTGCAGATTGTACTGCTGGTTTTGAGTCGGGCAAAGGTATGATTAAAGTGTTTAATAATGCTAATAAAACGCAAGTTATGGTTGCAGGAATGGATGCAATTGATACACGGATTGCAGCAAAAGTATTAATCAATTATCAGAATTATAATTTAACTACTAATCCTGTAATTACTTATGGTAATAGTTTGGATGATGTTAATGTTGAATAGGTAAAATATTTAAACTATTAATCTAAATAAGGTTATAAGATGAAGGATAAACTAGTTTTTTTAATATTTACGATAATACTTAGTGCAATTTTATGTTCTGGTTTAGTTTTGGCTGTTAGTTTTGGTTCTTGTGGTGATGGGATTGTTACTGGCGGAGAATATTGTGATGATGGGGCAGATGGTAATGATGCAAACGAATGTTTTGATGATTGCACTTATACTTTTTGCGGAGATAATATAATTCAATCACCAAATGGGTGGGGTCAAGAAGAGGAATGTGATGGGGGACTTCATTGTGCTGCTTGTTTTATTTATTGTGATGAGGGATATTATTTAGATGGATATGGTGATTGTATAGAAGATAATAGTTCTAATAATTCTTTGTGTCTGGTTGAAGCACTTTCTACTCAGGATGTTGATGTTGTTTATAATCTTAATCTTAGTGAATATTATATTTACGCCAATCATGATATTCAACCTGGCCAAATGAGGAATTTTAGGGCGGTTGCAAGGACTATGATGGCTTGTGAGAACAAAATTCATGATTATTTTGGACTTCCACATATTCCTGAATGGCTAAGTGATATGTTTTTAGATACTCAATCAGAATGGCAAGTGCAATATTATTTATCTTATGAACATCCGACCGAGTCATGTGATCCTGAATTTGGAGAAGAAGAATTTGAATATGCTCAGAATCTTTGTTTGATGCGAATTTTTTGATTGTATTATTTATTAAAAATTTGCAGAATACTGTTTATTTAAAAATCTCGCCTAAGAGATTTTTATCGGGGTATAATACCCCGCATTTTAGTGCGAGATTTTTAAGTTTAAAATTTAGTTCCTATTGTGAGTCCGTAATACAAAAAGTGCTAAAGCACTTTTGTACATAATATCTAAATCTTGATTTAGATATTACAAAAAGCCAGGGGCTTTGCTTGAAAGCTGAACAGCTTTTTGTACCCCACATTTTAAGGTAGGGATAAGACGAACAACTGAACATAGTTCATATTTTGCTAAAGCAAACAGTCCAAAGGAACTAAATTTTAATGTGAGCATAGCGAACATAGGGGTTTAATTCCCCGACCTTTAGGTCGATTC
>CAZGNU010000067.1:0-7315 GCA_964527325.1 uncultured Candidatus Peribacteria bacterium
TTTGAAATTGCAGAACAGAATGCATTTGGGTTACATTCTTAGATTGCACAATACGCCTACTTTTTATAAAGTTTTTAACAAAAAAATAAAAAATAATTTATAAAATTATCAAATAATCATATATTTATCTTGTACATATTTTATTTTTTTAAAACTATATTAAGGTTATGTTTTGAGCAAAAAAAGTTGATAAGACAATTGCAAGTATACTATTATTTATAATTGTTTTTTCTTTGTGAAATAGTTTCTCTGCAAGAGCAGATTTAGTTAGTAATCCAGAATGATCTGGTATTGTTAACACTGGTGCTAATTGGATGTTTTTTGGTGATAGTCAGACTAGATGAGCTGCAACTGACCAGCCAACTGCTGTTTCACATGTTGAGGCATTTGAAAATATCTGGAATGGTAATACTCCTGTAGTAACTCCAGATTTATACAAAAGTTGAGTTGGTGGTTGTACTATTGCTGAAAGTACTGGTCGTTATGAAAATAGATCAAATCGTGGTGACGCTACTTGGGTTCATTTCCAAGAAAGTGGTAATCAAAATTACGACTCTCAAAGAACTCCAGAAGCATTTGCTAATTGATTTGAAGATTTCGTAAGACAAATTGTAGCAGATTCTCCAAGTGCTATAATTTCTACTGAAACTGCTTATTCTTTCGAAAGAGAAAGTGTAAATTTCCGTGACTGGACAGGACATAACATTGCATTAAAAAATAAAATTTTCGAATTATGAGAAGAATGAATAACTGTACATTTAGCAGATGTTGATAGAAATATGAAAGACTATATTTCAAATTTATGATTTGATACAGTAATTAGAGAAGATGGTGGACATTTTCGTGGTAATGGTAATTTATTAGTTGCATTAACTATATATGATACTCTTTGATATGATGTATCTAGATTAGATTTATCTGCAATTACTGATGTATCAGAATCAGATCGTGAACTTGCTAGAACAATTGCTATAAATAATTGAGTTACATCTGATAAATGTACTATGACTTATAGTAATGAAGTTTGAACAGCAAATTCAGCTGTATGAAATTCTGAAGATCGTAATACTTATAGATGAATTTATTGGACAGGTCCAACTAAAAGTATTTGTAGTACTGAAATACAATTAGATGTACGTTGAGATATCTCAGCAATAGATTTTGAAACTACAGTTTGGGAGGTTGATCCTCAGAACGATTTAGCAATGACTAATTTGTTAGCAAGATCAAATCCTGTAAATGGTGCTGATATTGTTGCTAATGCTTGGCAAAAATTTGAATTTCCTTCAGAAGTTACTTTAACTACTGGTAAAACTGTATTGGTTGTTTCACGTGTAGATGCATGAACAAGAGATTGAAGTAATTTCATAGCTGTAAAAAATGGTTATGATGAAAATGATTTAGAAAGTGCACAATGGAATATTCATTATTGATCTAATCAGCAAATGGCTGGTAGAGGTGTATGAGATGATGATCCAGAAGATCAACCTGAATATTTTACTTTTAATATTAGATTAAATGGTAAAAATATAGGTGTTGAATCATCAACAGAAGTACCTAATATGCCTGAAAATATAGAGGTTGTACCATACCAAACCTCAGATACTCTACGTATTAGTTGGGAAGAAAAATGAGTTAATAACGTAGAAATAGACCATTATAATATATATGAATATACATGGTCTGATGCTGGTAAAGAATTAATTGGGTCTACACAAAATTTATATTTTGATCACACATGACTAGAGCCTAGTTCAACACATTATTATGTTGTTACAGCTGTAAGTACTAGTTGAACTGAATGATACCATTCACTGCAAGATCATGATATTTATCCTGATAATGATCCTGATTGGGGGGCTACTACTCTAGACTGAAATACATGTACTCCTGAATGGAATACTTGAACATGGTCAGATTGGTCAACTTGTACTGATTCTAATCAAACAAGAACTAGAACTAGAACAGTAACTGATAATAATTCTTGTTGAATAGATACTGATAAACCTAGTGAATCTGAAACTCAAACTTGTGGAATTATTGAACCTCCTACTCCTTGAGATTATACTTTTGAAACTAGAGCTACTGATAGTGTTAATACGGCTGAAGAACATTTATCTAATGGTTATGTTTCTATTAGTAGTAGTGATTTAGAAATGACAATGGATACTACAGCTCAAGCTGTTTGACTTCATTTTCCTAATATTGAAATACCAGTATGAGCTACTGTTACTAATGCATATATTCAATTTACTGCTAATGAAACTAATTCTGAAGATACTTCTTTAGTTGTAAATATTGAAAATATTGCAAACTCTCCTGCTATTACTACAAGTTCTCGTAATTTATCAACTCGTTTATTAACTTGAAATTCTGTTAATTGGGATAATATACCTGCTTGGGAAAATATTTGAGATACTCTTGAGGCACAAAGAACTCCTAATCTTTCATCTATTGTTCAAAATATAGTAGATTTATCTGACTGGAATTCTTGAAATGCCCTGACTTTTATAGTAACAGGTGATGGTAGAAGAGTTGCTGAATCATGAGGTGGAACATGACCTATGTTACATATAGAATATTCTACTTGAACTAATTCTTGTACTCCTGAATGGAATATTTGAGCATGGTCAGATTGGTCAGAATGTAGTGATTCTAACCAAAATAGAACAAGAATTGTAACTGATAATAATTCTTGCTCTGACGATGCTAATAAGCCAATTGAAAATGAAAATCAAGCTTGTAGTGTAATAATACCTGTAGAAGGTTCATGAGCTAATACTAGAACTGAAAGATGGTGAAGTCATATATCAGCTAATCATGCTAATGATTCAATGGACACTTGGTTACGCTCAAATTATCCAACTTATACTTATTGAAACAGCAATAGAATTGAAGTTGATAATAATGGTATCTGATTGTTATATTTTGATATTTCAAATTTAGAAAGCACTGATATAATTAAAAAGACAACTATCAAATTAATGACTCGTAAAGTTTATGCTAGTAATGCAGGTTATGAAGATGGTAGTATAATAGAGGCTTATGAAATAAATGATAATTGACAATCATTATGGAATGAAGAATATGCTAATTATAACAATCGTGCTTCTGGTTCTTCTTGGGATTGAAACTGATGAGACATTACATCAGTTTTAAGTAGTAATCCTATTGATACATTTTGGTATACACCTTATTCTTTTAAATGAACAGATCATCCTCATTGGCAAGAAATTGATGTAACAGAACTTGCTAAAGAGTGGATTGCTTGAACAAAAGAAAATCATGGTATAGCATTGTTAATGAATAAAGAAATTTGATTTAATCCAATATTTAATACAAAAGAAACAACGTTAGATAATCCTGAAAGATATAGACCATATATTGAAATAACATATGAAAGAAATGGTCAATGAAATGTAGATCGTCCAGCTCAAATAAATAATATTAATGCATTTCATCGTAGTGGTCAAACATTTATCACATTTGATGAACTTGAAATGGTAGAAGAATTTAATATGGAAAATGAAGATAAATATCGTTATAAAATTTATCGTAATAATGAGCCTATTACTTCTGAAAATATTTTAGAAAGTGATGAAATTGCTAATTTAGCTCGTGGTTCAGGTAAAATGCAATGGGCATTAGAATGGGCTGATTTTACAGATTGATTATGAGAAATGCATGTAATAAATGATTACGATTCTCCTCTAAGTGAATGAACATGATTATTTGTATATACATCTAAGGAATGAAATAATGGTAATTATTATTACGCAGTAACTGCTGTGGTTGATGGTAATGAAAATCTTACTGATTTTGACACTAATAATTCAACTAACGAGATAACAGAAACATATAGTGAAATTAAAAGACCTGTAGCTGTTCTAGATAGTTCTGATTGAATGAACACTCAATATATGATGTGGATGGATTATGATAAATGGCCATTATACCTTGAAGCTGCTTCTCACCATGCTTCAGAACCACTTCGTTGAGAAAGTTACGCATTTTGATTTAGAGTTTGAAAACCGACTGGTAATTGACCACATCCTTTAGTTATGCATTTAAATGCTTATTGAGCACACGGTGTATGATTTGATAATTGAGTATGACCAAGAGATTATTCTGGTAATCATGTTTGGTTAGGTTTAAATGATACTTATACTGTTTGGCATGATGATAATTTTAGATTATGGCATTTTGGATGACATGATTCTCTTTGGACTTGAAAAGTTCCATGAGCAGAATATGGATCACGTGTATTAAATGTTCGTGAAAAATTTTATAGTGAAATACTTAAATGGATGGAATCACCTAATAATTTTGCTAATTATAATGTAAATCCTTTACGTAAATATTTAGCTTGATGAAGTATGTGAGGTACATGAACACAATTCTTTTGAGTTCACCATCCTGAATTTTGGGCATGATTATATGTAAATGAATGAATAAATAATTGGGAAACTGTAGGTACAGAAGGTTGATCTGCATGGCAAGGAGATGTTATCCCAAAATGGGGTGATCCATCTAGAACTAGATTACCAGTTTATGATATGATTAATGAATCATATTCTTCTCTAAATACTTGGGATCATATGAATCTATATGATTATATGGCTGAAAATCGTTGAGGAGATGTTTCATTGTTAACGTCACAACACTGAACTGCTGATAATGTAATTGAATGGAATACTCAATGAAGAGCTTGGTATATGGATGATTCAGCTTATGAATTAAATAATTATCCTTTCTTTGGAGGTTGGCAACATGGATGACATACTCCAGATGTTAGACCAGATAAAACACCGATGTTCTTAGGTAGATTAGATGAAGCAATATTATCATTTACAAATTCTAATAATAATGATAATGTTTCATGAGTTGAATTTGATGAAGATACTGCTTGAGAAATTAATAAAGAACTAGAATGGTCAAATTCTGCAAATAATTTTGATTGAGAAGCTACTGATACAAATGAAGAATTTTCAATTGGTATACGTCTTGATCCTACATGAGATATAGAAACTGATACAGTTGATATTACTCCTCGTAGAATGCAAAACTTTATAACAGTTGCTGGTCAAACATACAATTACCAAATAACTGATATAGAAAATCAAAATATTGTTACTGCATGAACAGTAACAGCTGATAGTGATGGTTTAATTACTTTAACTAATGTATGAGTTAATAAAACATGAATTAGATTACATATTTCTTCAAATTGAATTCCTGAAAATCCAATAATTGATTTATCAACAAATTCGTTAGATTTCGTTGTAAACGAATGATCTAATGATACTATTTCACAAATTGTTACTATCAATAATAGTTCAACTTGAACTCTTAATTGGAATGCTTCAATTCCAACATGAGAATCATGGATAAATTTAACAAATTCAAGTGGTACAGATGGTGAAAATTTGGAAATAAATGTTGATCCTACTTGATTATTTGATGGAGAATATAGTTCTCAAGTAGAAATTACTGACTCTTGAGCATCTAATTCACCTAAATTAATAAATGTTTCTTTAACTGTTAATAGTGTTGAATGATATTTACATACAGTAAATGTAAGTAATTATAATGAATTACGTACTGCTTTAATAAATCTTGAATCAAATACTGAAGTATTGGTTGCTGATTGAATATATAATATTACTCAAACTCTTGCTATTAATTGATGAGTACAAAATGTAGCACTTCGTAGTGAGAGTGGTAATAGAGAAAATGTAGTATTTAGGTGACCAGGTTGGAATGATGATTCTATAGAGCATATCCTAATGATTAGAAATGCTCAAAATGTTTTAGTTTCTGATATGACATTTAGAGATGTTTTCTATCACCCAATCATTATTCAATGAGAACAATGAGCAGAAAATCCTACAATTCGTAATATGCATTTAATTGATGCATGAGAACAGTTTATAAAAACTACTTATTGATGAACTAGTACTTGTGATAACTGAATTGTTGAAAACAATTTAATTGAATACACAACAAATGCTAGAAGAAACCCTGCACGTTGAGATTATTATACTCAATGAGTTGATGTTCACCGTGGTTCTAACTGGATAATAAGAGATAATACATTCCGTAATATTAGAGCTCCTGAAGGTTCTTGAGAATTATCTTGAGCTGCAATTATTATGTGGAATCAAAGTAAAAATACTATTGTAGAAAGAAACAAATTTATAAACTGTGATTTCTGAATAGAATTTTGAAATGCATGATGACCAGAGAATGATCATGAATGATGAATAATACGTAACAATACAATTTATAGAACAGCTGGTAACTCTTGAGATGTATGAATAAGTGTTAATAGATGAAGAGATGTAAAAATTTATAATAATACTGTTATACTAAACTGAACATATCCAAATGCTATAGAGTATAGATTTACAAATACATACTGAGAAAATGTAGCTGATATTCGTAATAATTTAACAGATGCAAATATTACATCACGTAACGATGCTCCAGGATTAGAAGTTAATAATTTTGAAAATGCAACATCTGATTATTTCATAGATATAGCTAATAACGATTTACGTTTAACTTCAAATGCTATTTCAGCAGTTAATCAAGCTACTGTATTATCAGATGTAACTGATGATATTGATCAAGTAACTCGTGATAGTAATCCAAATATCTGAGCATATGAATATGTAGAAACTGTATCTCTTATCTCAGATACACAAAGCCCAACAACACCTCAAAATATTAATACAGATGTAACATTTTCATGGGATGCATCAACTGATAATATTTGAGTAACTGGTTATAGAGTATATAGAAATGGTAGTGAAATATGAACATCTACCACTACAAGTTATACTGATACAATTTTATTATCAGATACTGAATATAATTATACTATTACTGCATTTGATAATGCAGGAAATGAAAGTAACGAATCTACTCAAATACTAATACAAACAACTAATAATAATGTATGTACTTCAAATTGGAATACTTGAGCTTGGTCAGATTGGTCAACATGTACTGATTCTAGTCAATCTAGAACTAGAACTGTAACAGATTCAAATTCTTGTGAAGATGATACTAATAAACCAACTGAATCAGAAGTACAATCTTGTACTGTTCAGACATGAGATTATAATTTCCAAACAAGAGCTAATAGTGTTAATGATACAGCAGAAGAATTTTTATCAAATGGATGAGAAATGTATTTAAATAGTAGTGATTTAGAAATGGCACATGACGTTTATGATCAAGCTGTTTGAATTCATTTTGATAATATTGAGGTTCCTGATAATGTAGAAATTACTAATGCATATATTCAATT
>CAZGNU010000068.1:0-7133 GCA_964527325.1 uncultured Candidatus Peribacteria bacterium
AAAGCAGGGGGATTCAAGCGGCAAGGGCACACTCAGGAAAGAAGGTTTGAAGAAGGTTTTAAGTGGATTGACAACATTTGAAGAGGTTAAGAGAGTAACTTCACATTTAGGATAGTTGCTTATGATATTCTGGGTCGCAGTATTGATTGGAATTGCATTTGCCTTCATAGGAAAGCAGAAAGGCTTCTTCGTGATGTGGGCGGCGCTGTTCAATGTTCTGGTGGCGATTTACCTGGGCATTATGCTGACGCCGATGTTTATCAAGTATATCACGGCGGTTGCCGATTCGAGCCTGCATCGTGCCGTGTGCCTCTCGGTCCTTACGATTGTTATCTTTACCATTCTGCAGACCATTGCGAGTACCTTCTTTACCGGAACGTTTGTCGTTACTTTCCCGAAAATATTCGATAATATCGGAGCAGGTATCCTTTCTTTCATATTGGGTTACCTTGTCTGTAATTTTATCAATTCACTTTTTATCTTTTATTAATTCAAAATCATCTAAGAGTTCTCTAGTTGAAACGTGTAGCATTTTTTATTAATTATAAAATATTATTTTTTGTATTTATGATCTTATTTCCTAAATTATATTTTTTTATTCATTTATTGTTATCCAAGGAATATTTGTTTTTCATTTTTTTCTTGAGATTTTTTTTATTATTTTTACTAACTCGTCTTTTAGTTTTGGAACTCTGATTTCTATATGCGAGTCAGTTCAAAAGGCTCCTTCTATTCATACGTATCAGTCTTCATAATCAAAACTTAAATGAATTTGAAATAATTTTAAATCTGTTAGAATATTGTTAACTATTAATTTTATAACTGGAGAGTCTAAAGGTTCTCATGATATATGTTTAAAGTATATAATTATTTGATCTCATCTTTGATTTTCAATACTTATTCCTTCATTTCAGTATATATGATCTATTGCAGGATAATATTTACTACTCCATCATTCTTTGTTTTCAAGTGTTTTAATTAATGAGTTTTTTAATAATTCAAGGTTTTGATCAATTCATTTATTTGTAGCATTATCTAATTCTCATAGTAAAAATCTTTCTTCAAATGAAATTTCAACTGGAAAATTATTTAATTTATCATTCATTTTTTATTAATTAAAAAATATTTTATTTTAGTTATTATATTCAAAATAATTATAATTACAGTACAATAATAGTCAATTAATTTTTGACATTTTTGTGTTTTTCAATATAAATATTATATAAATAATATGTTTTTAGTTTTTTATTAATTGATATATGTGTGATTGAAAATTTGAAATAAAGAAAATGGCTGTAAGACATAATGATTGGTGAGTTGAATACGTTGATGCTTCAACTTTTAAAAATGATAATTATTGTGATACATGTGAAAAAACAGAACAACAAGTTTGTGCTATTTTAAATCATTTTGACGTAATTAAACAAAAAAGAGAAGAATTAATTGAGCAAAAAATCAGAAAAAAATTATGAAAAACAAAAAAAGAATTATGATATGTAAGAATGAAATTAACAGAGGATGTGAGATTGTTATTGCAGCAAAAAATCAATAATGATAATAATGATTCTGAAATAATATCTGTTATTGATCATAAAGAAAAAAAAGTTATAAATGAAGATATAAATGAAGATAAGTATGAAGACTATTGAGATACATCTAGTAAAATTGTCTATATTGATACTATATCTAGGAGAGAAAAAATAAAGAAAAAAAAGTTACTATGGGAAGAAAAATATTGAAAAATTTCTAGAAAAAATTAAAATGAGTTTTAAGTAAGTGCTTAATAATTAAATATAAATAACATGAAAAAGAAGCTAGAGCTTTTAATGCCTGCTGGAGATTTTGAAAAGTTAAAATTTGCTTATGCTTATGGAGCTGATGCTACTTATGTTTGAGTGCCTATGTTTTCTCTAAGAGCAAGAACAAATGCATTTACAATGGAATCGATTGGTGAAGCAGTAGAATATGCACATAATCTTTGAAAAAAAATATATTTCACTGCAAATATATATGCTCATAACTTCAAAATAAAACCATTCTTAGCTCAGTTTAAAAAAATGGTAGAAATGAAACCAGATGCTTTTATAATGGCTGATCCAGGATTGATTCATATAGTTAGACAAGAATATCCTGATGTAGAAATTCATTTGTCTGTTCAGGCTAATAATACAAACTGGGCTCAGGCTAAATTTTGGTCTAGTTTATGAATAAAAAGAATCATACTTTCAAGAGAAATTTCAATAAAAGAAATGAGAGAAATACATGAAGCTGTTCCAGATATGGAACTTGAGGCTTTTG
Organism: uncultured Candidatus Peribacteria bacterium; assembly: GCA_964527325.1. Taxonomy (GTDB): domain Bacteria; phylum Patescibacteriota; class Gracilibacteria; order BD1-5; family UBA6164; genus UBA6164. Next base: position 2,299 of record CAZGNU010000068.1, read on the forward strand.
TGCATGGAGCTATTTGTATGGCTTATTCATGAAGATGTCTTATTTCAAATTATCTTTCAAATAGAGATCCGAATCAATGAACTTGTAGTCATTCATGTAGGTGGGAATATAAGGTGTTTAAGGATGAGAAATCAGAAGCTGAACTTGAAAAAGTAACAGGAAGACCAGATGATTATGAAGAATTAACATGAAATTTTTATCTAGATGAAAAAGAAAGGTCATGAGAATTGATGGAAATAGATGAGGATGAATATGGAACGTATCTAATGAACTCAAGAGATTTATGTGCTATTGATTATATAGAAGATTTAAAAAATGCTTGAATAATCAGTTTTAAGGTAGAATGAAGAAATAAAACAGTAAATTATATAGCTTCTGTATGACTTGCATATAGAAAAGCTCTTGATGCAGTTGAAGCATGAAAAACTTATGATTCTGAAAAATTGTCAGAAGAACTTTTTTGAATAGCAAATAGATGATATATTCCAGGATTTTTGGCATGAAATACATGAGCTAATGCACAGTTTTATGAAAGAAATGGTAGTTTTTGAACAAAATCATTTTTATGAATATTAAGAGAATATGAAGAAAAAGAAAAACTTGTAAGAGTAGAAGTTAAAAATCAATTTAATATATGAGATGAAATAGAGGTAGTTTCCCCTACTTGAGTAAAAAAACAAAAAATAAATACAATATATAAATCAAAAATTAATCACTGAAAAAAAAAAGCAAATACTACTTTTACTGAAAAGGTAAAATTTAATAAAAATATTGCTGAAAAAGTTGAATCTGCTCATGGTTGATGATATGAAGTATGGATAAATATGGATTTTAATCCTGGAGAATTTTCTTTAATTAGAAAAGAAAGTGGTATTTTGACATAGATTTAAATTTAAGGTATAATAAAAGTAAATATAGTTTTAATGTTTATTTTTATTATTTTATGAATTCAAAGGAAAAATTATTTCCAGATATAAAATCAGAAGAAAAAATGTCTACTGATTTATTGTTGTGTTATACAATTCCAAATGAATTTAAAAAATTTATTGAAAATATGTTTAATGAAAAAAATAAATGATTTTTAATTTCATACTTGGTAGATGAATTTTTATTAAAAGACTATCATGATTTAGCAGAAAATCATATTAAAACATTAGAAGACTCATGAGAAGAGGTTGTTTTAAATTCAAAAACTAGATTTGCTATATTAGATGGATTTAAGAAAATGTCTAAAAAAAATTTAGCAAAATATTTAGAAAATGATTTTATAAATAAAAGTATTGATGATAATAGTTTTTTATTAAAATTAATAACAATTGAGATTTGGGAAAAAATCCCAAAAGATATAAAGAATATTAATAATATAATAGATGTTTTAGAAAAGATTGATATGGTATTAAGAATACCATTTATGCATCAAGAAAAAATTAATTTATGAAATAATAAAAAATTTTTATTTGATGTTTCAAAGGATATAATTGTTGATATATTTAATTCACTTTATTCAAGTTTTAAGTGAAATATTGAAAGTAGTGATTTTTGATCTATTATTAGTACGATTGAAAAATCAAATATTGATGTTGAAAATATTTTAATTGGTAATAAAATAAATCAAAATAATTTAAAAAATGAATTATTAAAAAATAGATCAATATTTAATTCAAGAATTTATGCAAATGAACCAATTAGAAAGCATTGTATAGATGTAATTATTGTCTTAGTTAAATTATTTTTAGATATATATAATAAAGAGGTTATATTTCAGGCTAAAAATTGAGAAAAATGAAATAATTTAAATTTGGTTATAAATGCAACTAAGAATAGCAATGATGATAGAGATAAATGGTGAACTGAAATTAAGGTAGATGTTTATTGAATTCCAATTAATGAATTAGATAATTTACAAAATCTTAATAATGATCTTGGTATAACAATTAATAATTGAATATTAACAATTTCTGTTATTGATTCAGGACAATTAAATGTTACCAATATAACAGATGATCCAAAAACTGAATATTTTCAAAAACATTTAATACATAGAATAAAATCGTTACTAAAGGATTTATTAGAAAAAAATAATATTGATATAGATGTAAATTTTGCGTTATTTGATCATTAAAAGAACCTTATGTTAAGGTTCTTATTTGTTTTATTTTTTTATATTATTTGTTCAAAGCAACTATATATTTTTTAGCAAAAAATGATTCAATACTAAAGTTTTCAAGCTTATCTTTAAATTTATCTAAAATTCCCTTTCTATTAATTCCAAGATTTTTTAGGGTTCTATTTATTTTAATAAGTGTTTTTGTAGAGCTATAGTCATTTAATCTATATCCTAGTAATATAATCAAGTCTATAGAGTAATAAGTTTTTTCTTTTTTTGATGATATATTTAATATTCTGTTGATATTACTATCATAATCACATGTAGAATTAGATCTGATATCTGAAAGTATATCTCTTACATCTCTCTTTCTTATTCAAAATACTTTTGCAATCTCTCATTTAGTTAACCAAATCTTATTTTCATTAAAATTTAATTTCAATGACGTACCGTTAATATCCAAGATGATATTCCCATTTCTTAGCTTTGTTAATTTAATCATAATTTACGAATTAGTATATAAAGTGTATGTTGTGTATATTTAATATATATACTTTATATATAATTGCAAATCTTTTTTTGAGTTTCTTGTTTTAAATATATTAAACAATAAAAAAATAAATTGACAATAGGGCTTAAAAATATATAATTTTACATATTAAAATTTAATTATAAAAAAATGTCTATTTGAATTATAAAAACCTCAGAAATTAATAGAGACTTATTAGATAAAAATACTTGAAAAGCAATTTGAGAAGATTCATTAACAAAACAATGGATTGAATATGTCCTTGATAATCCAGAGAAAGAATTTGAGTTTAGAAAAAATCCAAAATTGATTCAAAGGATGGAATTTAATAAAAATTGATCTGTTGATTATGATTATATGTGATCATCAGAGTTTGAAACATGAATAGTATGAAAAACAACATGAAAAATAATTGAATGGCATGAAAAAGGAGAATTGGTACTTTTTTCTTCAGATGATTGAAATATTGAATGATTTTGTCACTTAAGTGTTGCAAAAGAAGCTAAAGAACAAACTGAATTATTAGTTGAATGAGATAAAGATTTTTGACTAAATTCAAAATTTAATTTACAAGAGCAAATGTATTCTGATAGATATTCTAATTTTTTAAATTTAGATAATGCTTTTTTCTTTTCTACATCATGAGAAGCACTTAAGTATTTAAAACATTTAGACTATACTGCTTTAAGAAGATTGCATATTGAAAAAATAAGAAATTATCCAAAGTTTGTTGAATTAGAATGATTGGTTGAAAAAGTAGAATTATTTTTAGAAAACAATTGAGTAGGTGTAACGTATATATGAGTTGATCCAAAATGGATACTTGAAAAAACTTTTGAAGATTGAATAATTGAGGACTCTGATTTTAATCATGATATATGGATAAATTCAAATAATGAAGATGTTTGTGATTGATGGTGTTCTGAACAAGATATGCGTGATACTCTTGAATGAAAAAGTGGTATTTTTACAAATAAATTTTGGTTGAAAAATACTGATTTTTGTAAAGTCGCAAAGAGTTGATATGCAAATATTTTAAATGAAATGATAGATATATTTATTTTATCATATAAATGAAGTAATGAATATATTTCAGATGATTATCCATTAAAACATATAATGGCTAATATAGATGAAATTATGGAAAATTTTGTAAATAATCCAGAATTAAATAGACAAATTATTGATAAATTAGTTTTTTCATGATTTTTTGATTCTTTATCAAAATGAAATGATTATTCAATTAATTATTTAATTAAATTAGCTTGAAATATTCATGCTTCAGAAAAAGTTGTTAAAAAAGCAAAACAGACTTGTAAATGAAGAAACACAAAACAACAAAGAAAATTAAAAAAAGCTTTATATGCTCGTTCTATGGAAATTTCAGATATTTGAAAAAAAACTATGGATGATATTAGAAGAGTTTATTCTGACTGAAGTCATGTTTCTATGTATTCTAATACAGAAGAAGTATGATGATTACCTAGTCAATTATGAATAAATTTTTCAAACAATTTAGCTAGAATGTGATTTAAGACAAAGGAATTAAATGTTTATGTTGATCCTGATGAATATGAAAAAAAATATAACGAAATATTAATTTGGGATACTGATCATAATTCAGCTACTATTGAAGTTTGACCTAGTAATTATGAATGAATTAAAGAGTGTCTTTATATGGAACAATTAACTTGAATAAAACAAATTAGTTGGAGAAATATTGCTTATGGGAAAAAAATAGATCATATGACTTTTAATGAATATTACGGAAATGGATTAGTTGTTCAAGAAGTATTAAAGGATGTAGAAAAAGATTTATGAATAGAAATTAGAGATGTTTTTTGGTTATTTTGAAGAGTTGATGATACTAATGAAAGATGAGAGAGGCCTGAAGACATTAAACGTTTTGTTAAATTAGCAGAAGAAAAGGTTTGAATTAATAATATAGTTAAATTAAAGGAAATTGATATTGAGGAGATTACTTATAAATATTTTACTGAAAAATTTCCTTGAGAACTTACAGATGAACAATACAGAAATTTTGCTGTTGGATTGAATGAGTGATTAAATGAACAATTAGATAAATTATTAGAATTTGTTAGAGAAAATGGATAAAAATAAGACTAGAATGAAATTCTAGTCTTAGGGAGTATGCAAAAAACTGTGTAAATAGAAATTTTGAATAAAATTATATAGTAA
>CAZGNU010000069.1:0-6940 GCA_964527325.1 uncultured Candidatus Peribacteria bacterium
ATATTAAAAATAATTGCAGTTCATCCCCTTTAATAAAGGGGATTATAGGGGAATTTTCTTGATTTACCTTAGTAGAAGTATTAGTTTCTATAACTATTTTTTCTATTATGATGATATCTATCATGTCAATTTATATTTTAAGTACTGATATAGCAGTTAAATCTGATATAAATAGAATGATGCAAGTAAATCTAAAAAATGTTACTAGTACAATTGCTGAAGATATTAGAAAGGATTGAATGATCTGAGTATCATCTGAAACAATTGATCTTTGTGATTCTTTTGATGAAGATGAGAATTATAAATATGGTAGCAAATTATGTACAAAATCATGAAATGAATATTATTTGGCAAAAGATATTACTTGAGTATATACTAGAGTGGATTCAAGTCATTGTTCATCTTTAACAGATCATTGTGTTATTTATAATTTATGAAAATGACCGTTAACAAATAGTTATGTCTCAATAAAAGATCTAGATTTTTATTTTTCAAAAGAAGCAATTCCAAAAATAACAATGGTGATTTCATTGCATCCAGCTGTAAAAAAATGAGTAAAGACTGATTTGATTAAAGAAAGTAAAATGATTTTTCAAACAACAATTAGTGAAAGGCCATTTTAAAACCTCACCTCAACCCTCTCCTTTGGAGGAGAGGGAGAATAAGGATAATTAATAAACATATATTATGAAAATACTAAATAATAATAAATCAGGATATTCGGTTATTATATCACTATTAATAATTTGATTTTTACTTGTTTTAACAACAGGTATATTTAATCTTATATTAAATGAGCTTAAAGATAACAGAGCAATGGGGGATTATATAAAAGCATATGCATGAGCTGAATCAGTTAGAGAATTATCTTTATTAAAGATAAAGAAATATTGATATGGTTATTATGATAAAATAAATCATGAAAAAAATGATCGTTCAGTTTTATTATCTACAAATCCTTTAAATAAAGCCTTATTTAATCCTTCTAAAGATATTTTAGTGTCATATGATATTTGATCAAAGGTTAACGAATATGAATGAATATTAGCACCATTAGAACACAATATAGTACCTCTTTTTTATGTAGATGATTTATGAGAAAAAAAGACAAATAGTATTGTTTTTGAAGTTACTGAGTGATCTTCATCAAGTATTGCATGGAATATTATATGAAAAGATACTTGATTGTCATGAAAATGAGTAGAAACAACTTGAGTTAAAAAAATATTGGAAGGTGGTTTATTTAATTATAGTGAGAAAAGTATAAATGAATTTTTAGTAAGTTCAGATTCAAATTATTTTCATTTAGTGAATACTTGAAATGCTGAAGTGAAATATAAAATTACTTCAGAAGAAGCTTTTACAAAGCCAAAAACTACAATAATTTCTTCAGCTGAAATATGAGGTTATAAGCAAAATTTGAGCACAGATTTAGATAATACTGAGTTCTTAAATGTACTAAAATATTCAATATATAGTAATTAATTTAATGTATTTGTTTTATATAAATCCCTTTTATAAGGTAATAAAAATAAAAAAAGTAAAAAAAAAGTTTGCATAATCTTTAAAGATTGCTAGAATACTAATGTTTTATATTTATTAATAATAATTTTATTATGAAAAAACAAGATTTTATAAAAGCTGTTGCTGCTGATGCAGGTCTTAGTCAAGACGCTGTTTCAAAAACTCTATCTTCTATGATAGACACTGTTACTTCTGAATTAAAAAGTGGTGGTGAAGTAAATATTACTGGTTTTGGTGCATTTAGAATTTCTCCTAGAGCTGCTAGAAACGGTGTTAATCCTAGAACTGGTGCTGCTATTAAAATTCCTGCTATGAATTCTCCTGTTTTCAGAGCTGGTAAAACTCTTAAAGAAGCAGTTAGATAATCTTGTTATCATATGCTCAAGATACCCAAGTTTTTTAATAAAACTTGGGTATTTTTTTGATTTTAATAAATAATAGTGTTATAATATATTGGTATGAATTTATTATTCTTATTTATTTATGATTAGCGTAAATATTAATAAATTGCCTAATGGCTTTGATAAGCAAAAATTTATATCTAAAAAATTTGAAAATAAAAATTTAGATATAGAGTTTATTTATGGTTCTCATTTTAAAAATGCTAAGATTTTAAGAGATTTTATTGATATAATTTCAGAAAATATTTGATTACCTGATAAATTTAAGGCAAGATTTATTTTGGTTATAGATGAATTAAATAATAATGCAATTGAATATTGATCAAATGAATGTTGAAAAAATAAATTAAGAATTAAAATTGTTAATAATTGAAAAGAATTAAAATTTGTTATTGAAGTAGAAGATAATTGAAAATGAAAAGGTCATAAAAATGCATTAGAAATGGAAACTCTAAGAGCTCATCAATTAAAGTTATGATATGGTAATCATGAATCAATAAGATGAAGATGATTATTTATGATTATTGTTAATTCTGTTGATAGGTTATATTTTAGGGATACTAAGGAATGATGATTAATAGTATGAATTAAGAAAAAAATTGATCTTAATATGGCAAATAATTAATATAAAAAAGATTTACTAGTAAGAGTAAATCTTTTTTATATTAATTATGCATTGATATTCGTTTTCAGTAGTACAATAAAAAACTTTGTTTTTTATTCTTAAATCTATATAAACTATAGGATTTTTTGATATATTTAAATAGTCTTTATTAAATATAGCTAATTTTTCTATTTGTTTTTTAAAATCTCAATTTAAATCAAACATTAAAGTAATTTTGTTATTAGTTTCTATATGCAATTCTCTTTCAATAACAAAATATGTAAGATTATCTATTTTAATATTTATAAAATTATCTTCTAATGAATTACTAATATTTGATATTTTATTTATATATTCAGTATCAAATACTTTTTTATAATCTAAAAAAGTATTATTGTTAAACTTGTTTTTTATTATTAATATTTTTAATTCTTTAGAATAATTTTCAGGTATTAACGTTCAGTTTTTAGTTATTATAAATGTTTTTCAATTTATTGTAGTATTATATAATCATTTATATGAACTTATCAGTATTTTTAACGTATTAGGTAAATTTATATCTGTTTTTATATCTTCAATATTTTGTTGATAATCAGCAAGACGAGTTAGAATATCTTTTTTATCAATATTAAAAATTGATTCTCACCTATATTTATCAGTAGCATTATATGCAATTGCCATACTTGTGATATTATCTTGTTTTATTATTTCAATATTTTTTATTCTAAAAATTGGTCAGAATATTATATATAATACTACAATTATTAGAATAATAATAATTAATATATAATAATAAGTCGTATTATTTCAGAAAATTTTAAACTTTTCAAGGAGGTTATTTTTTATGTGAAGAGATTTTCTTTTTTTTATAAATTTATTTTTAACAGTATTTTTAATAAATATTTTTTTTCTTTTCTTTCTTTTTCACCCTCTAAAAATAGGAGTCTTTTTTTTGTATAAAAAACTATTAATTTTATTAATTATTTTGTGTAAGTTCATTTTTTAAGTAATTTTATTAATAGTATCACATACATTTTGTCATATAGCTCATGAATCATCATATCTAAATCTAATTCTAGGTAGTTTTCTAATTTTTAATGCTTTATTGAATCTTCATTGAATTTTTCTATTGTGTTTTGCAAGTGTTTTAGGTAAAATTTCTCAATTTAGTAATGAACTAACAAAAATATCTAAATAAGATAAATCTGGACTTATCTTTACTCATGTAACAGTGATTATTCCAAATGTTTGTTCAGCATCGTCTAATTCTTCAAATATAAAGTTTGTTATTAGTTCTCTAGATATTCTTTCTAATTTTTTAATTCTTTCCTTGTTCATTTTTTGTCTGTTATTTCTAATCCCTCCCCCTTCGGGGACTCCCTTTGGAAAAGGGAGAAATATTTTTTTAAAGTATATATATTTATTTACTTTTGACAAATAAAAGTTTATTTATATAATCCATTCACTTATGTAGAAGAAATACATTTTTTCTACAATTTAATACTTAATTTCCTAAGGGGAGATAGAAATATGATATATGCTATAAGAAATGACTGAGAAACTAATGAGAAACTAATTTTAAGATACAAAAAAATGTTCTTTCAATCAAGAATAATGTACAAAATTAGAGCAGAAAGATATGCTGTAGGTAAACCTTCAAAGAAAAAACTTAGAGAAAAAGCTATAGTTAGAGAGCATTATAGAATGTTAAATAATAAAGTTTATTTTTAATAAAACTTTATAAAAAAAGTAAAAGCCAATTTTAGGCTTTTATTTTTTTGTATTAAAAGTATACTGATAAAAATAATAAATTAATAAAATTTTATGTTTAAAAAAATAGTATGATTAGGTTTTTCTACAAAGTGAAAAAAAGCAAAAGATCTAGAAAAATATATTAAATCATTAGTTAATTCATGAGCTAATGAGTTTTTTACTGGGTATAATCCAGAGTATTGGAGTAGTAAGTTTGGTTTTGAAGTTAGTCCAAATGGTAGATTTGCTGAGCATGAGCAGATTACAGATTTGGAAACTTTGAAGGCTATAGTAGAAGAAGTACATAAATATGATTTAGAAATTTTTGTGAATTTAAATGCTCGGTACTATACAAATGAAACAATGCCATTAATAGAGAAAATGGTGGAAGAATTTGAAGAAATTTGAATAGATTGAATTATTTGTGGAAATATAAGTATATTAGAGTATTTGAAGGAAAAAGATTATAAATGAAAAATAAATATTTCTACGATCATGGCTGTTTATAATAACGAAGCTATTAAATTTTTACTTGAAAACTATAAAATAAATAAAATAATTCTTTCAAGAGAAATTACGTTAAAAGAAATTGAAAATTTAGTTACAGAATTTTCTGATACCAGGTTTGAAGTATTCTGAGAAGGAGATTTTTGTAGGTACAATAATGGTTTGTGTTTTGCTGAACATAAATACTGAGCAAAAGATATTTGTACTGTAGTAGTTAATGATTTAATTATAAAAAAGAAATTTAGAGCTGATTTCAAGGATTTTTTATTGAGAGATGAATTAAGTAATTTTGATAAAATACAATTACTTGATGATACATATTTTGATGATTTTGAGTTAATTGATAAAGAAATAGAAGGAATAGAATTATGATTTATTAAAAATAAAGATGATTCAATAAAATTTATTATAAAAATACTTAGTAAATTTAAAAATAGAGTAGATATTTTTTATGATGCATTAAAATGACCATGAAACATGAGAAATAAAAAAATATTAAACTTATTAAGATATTTAAAGTTTATAAGAGAACATACAAATGAATTTGATAAATTTTATAGTGAATTAAAAGAAGTAACAAAATCTTGAGTTGAATATTATTTTGATAAATTAAAAACTTTATGACAATGAAAGCTAAAAGCATTAGAGCTTTGAAATTTTTATGCTAGATGAGATAATTTGAATCTATATACTTATTTATTTTTCTCAAAATTTAAAAATATTGCAACAGTTAAATTTCCAACAAGATGAAGAAATTATTCAGAGAAAATAAAAATAATTGAGGATGTATTAAAGGAATGAAAGGTAGATCAAAAATACTTGGATAGAGGAATAAGTATTGAAAGAGCTCATTACGATTTAACTTATTTATTTTGAGAAAAAAAATGGTTTAGAGAGATATTGCAAAATATCTAATAATCATTATAATTTTTAAAACTTACTTGTTTAATAATAAACTTATGTGAAGAGGTCCAGTTGTTGCTAAGAGGAGAGATGCTGTAAATGCAGTTAAGTGAAAGGTATTTTCTATTCATGCAAAATTAATAGCTGTTGCAGCTCAATCAGGAGGTGATCCAGATGGAAATCCTGCTTTGGCTGCTGCAGTATACAAAGCAAAAAAAGAATGAGTACCAAATGATAATATAGATAGAGCAATTAAAAAGGGTACAGGTGAGGATAAATCAGCTGCTCAGATTATTGAAATTGTTTATGAAGGATATGCTCCAGGATGAGTTGCTGTAATGGCTACAGTTTTAACTGATAATAAAAATAGAACAGTAGCAAATATCAGACATATTTTTTCAAAATACAGTTGAAATATGTGAGAAACATGAGCAGTTTCATGGATGTTTCATAGGAAATGAGTTATATTTATTGATCCAAAAAAGCATAGTTATGATTCTATAGAAGAAACTATTTTTGAAACTAACGCTGAAGATGTTATTTCTGAAGACAGTTATATAAAAATAATTACTTCAGTAGATGATTTTAATGAAGTAGAAAAACATCTTGAGGAAAAGGGGATAGAAATAATGGAATCAAAACTTGATTTTGTTCCTGATAATGAAGTAGAAGTTACAGAGTTTGATAAAGCTTTAAAAATTAAAAAAATGATAGAAGTATTTAATGAAGATGAAGATGTTGCTTCAGTTTCTACAAATGAAATTATTCCTGAAGATTTAGATAGGGAAGTAGATGCATTTATTGAACAGAATACATTTAAGAGTTAATGTGTACTTAAATTCGAACCCATCCCCCTGCGGGGACCTCCCTTGTAAATGGAAGAAATCTAATTTCTCCCCTTTTCAAGGGGAGTCCTGTAACGCAGTGGAAGGGAGGGGTTAGAATTTTAGTCCACAAAAAAAAATGATAATTCAATTGAATTATCATTTTTTTATTTCTTTCATTTTTAACACTTCGTGTTTTTTTGTTACTTTGTTGTATTTTCTTAAAGTTGGTCCTTTTGTACCAGCTTCATAATTCTTTTTTTGGATATTAGTTGAGTGAACCATATTTCCAGTTTCAGTAGAATAAAAAGCAACATAAGTTCTTTTACCTTTAGCCATCTTTTTAGTATTATTAAATATTTACGGAGAGATTATATAAAAAAATATTGGATATGCAAATTTTTTTTACACCTTCATTATATCAG
>CAZGNU010000070.1:0-5438 GCA_964527325.1 uncultured Candidatus Peribacteria bacterium
TATCTATTTCTTCTTGGGTTCATTGAAAGATTATTCAGTTTCTGTTTTTTATTACTTTCTTTTATTTTTTCAACTACATCGTCTGCTGTATAAAACATATATGGAAAATTTGTTTTAAAATTTTTCAATTCTTCATATTTTTTCTGAACATCTATCATATTTCAATTTAAATCCTTTACAAATCTATAATTCTCATAATTATAATCTATTACTAAATCTATTTTTTCTTTTAATTCTTTTAATCTATTTTTTATTAATTTTTTATTTAGCTCTTCTTTTAGTAAAATATCATATTCTTTTTTAAGTTTTTCTTTCTGAACAAAAAATTCTGGTTCATTTGTTTTTATACTTGGATGTAACGCAACTCAATCTTTTTCCAGTTCTAATTGAATCTCATAATTTTTTATATATTTCAGTTTATCTAAGATTTCTACTATGAGTTTATTCGATTTTCATTTTTTTAGATAATTATATTCATCTAATATTTCTGAATAATCAGCAACATCTGATTTTTCTATTTTATGTTTAAATTGAAACTTTCTTTTTAATGTATTAAACAATTTTTCCTGATCTTTATATCATAACCATTTAGTTTGTTTCAATTTTTCTACTTCTTTATATTTTCAATCTCTTTCTAATTCTAAAATATCAAACTTTAATCACATATTTATATATCTATCTTCAAAAGTTTCATGTTTTGAATATTGATTATGCCATTCTATCCAATTAAATGAGTGATGATAACTTAATCATTTACCAATACCTAAATCCCATGTATATATATATCTGTTCAAGTTAATTTAATACAATTATCTTGCCGATTATATGGTTTTTCAATAGAAATATTTAAAAATTTATCTTTTGAAAAATTATAAATATCAATAATTGAAAAAGTGTTATCATATTCAAATCTTCTAGTCATAATGTTATATTATTATATATATTAATCTAATTTTATTATAAAAAATTCTATTTGATTCTCTGATAAGTGTTTTAATAATCATCAGTCTATATCTTCTCATCATCATATAATAAACCGGGCTGGTCTATTTTGATAATGGAATAATATTTATCGCAACATGTGTTTCTATATATGATTTATAATATCATTTATCATACTCTGACAATCATTCAACTATTTCATCTATATTCTCTAATATTTCTATTCAATCAGCTAAAAAATCTGGTATATTTGATAAATCAACATTTATATCTGCATTTTTAACAGAAATTTAAGAATATATCTTCAAACCTCTAATTTAGATATTTTAGGAAAAGTCATTATTGCTTTATCTGCTTCTTTTAATAAATATCATCATCCATCATTCATAGCCTCTTTATTATATACTCTTGCATACCTTTATCAAATTTTACTGCAATTTTTGTTGTTAGATTATGAAATTTTAAAACATATACATTTCATAGTTTTACTACTTTTAAATCAACAACTTTTTCTATCATTTCTAATATTGCACCATCAATCTTAGTCACAACTTTACCAACTCATCATCACATATTTCTAATCTTCCCTGCTGGGTCTGCCATCATTAGTCATAGATTTACTCATACATAACCTCATCCATAACTATATTCATATGCTCACAAATACTCTAATCTTTCTACTGTTTTAGCTAATCAGTTTTTTAATGTTTCGTATGAATTACTTATTGAGTCTATTGGTGATTTAACAAATGTCCACATTGTTGATAGTCATTTTGATACATCTTCAAAATTTACTTTTTCATCATTTTTGAGTTCATGTTCTATTATATTATCTATAATAAATTTTTAAATTTTTTTAATTTATATAATATTTTTAAATAACTTTTTGAAGAAATAGCATCATTTTTTGAATTATTAGATTTACAACTTTTAATTATTTCATTTAATTCAGAATCAATATAATTATATAATTTTTTATTATTATAAAATTTCTTATTATAATTAGAATCTATTGAATTATCTAACCATCAAAAATATAAATCAGTTATAAATATCATATATTGATTTTTATCATCATTAATTTTTTTCAAATATAATTCTTTAACTTTATTTAAAAAAATTATAAATTCTTCTCATGTAGAATTAATAAAATATTTATTAATAATTTTTTCTATTTTTTTATCTAACAAATCTATTGCATCTATTTTATTTTTTATATTATTTTCTTTCATAAAATCACTTACAACAAAATTATATTTATCTGATAAAATTGATCTTGATTTTATCAAAAATAATATTTCATCATTATTCATTTCCATTATTTATTTTTAAATTATAAACTATTAATATCTGGTTTAAATTCTATATTTTTTATTCAAACTTCATTAAATTTATCATCAAATAAATCTAAAAATTTATTTTTACCATCAATATCATCTAAATCCGGCTTATAATGACCTGAACGATTAGACCACCGATTTGGTTGATTATTCTTACCAAAATGCAATATTCATGCATAATCTACATTTTCTCAATTAGATATAAATGAATGATATTTTCAAAATTTTAGCTCTCAATTAATTACAACGAAATCAACTTTTTCTCATGAACTGAAAGTAAAACCATTATTATACCTAATTTTTCAATTTATATATTCCAAATCCCATTTTTTTCAACCATCAGCAATTGTATCTTTTTCCAACAGCATATTATACTTACCTCCAACCTCAAAATTATCAATATATTTTTGTGGATTATTCACATATTGTTTATACATAAAATCGTCCATTTTATTCATTCTATCTAAATACCTTTTTTGTTTTGATAATGACAAAATTGTTATGGATTGTTTTATTAATATTTCATACTTTTCAACTTCTACTTTATCCAATTTACTTAACAAATCAAAATTAACCTTATTAAAAGTTATTTTAAAAATTTCTCATGCTACTCTAAATTTATATAATAATTGTGAAATTTTAATAAATGATTTACCATTTTTAACAGTCTGCCATGCTACTTTTCAGTTTCTTGTAGCTATAGTTAATGCAATTCATTCTGCAATTATTGCATCAATATATCAGGTAATATATCAACCATAATATTCAGAGTTTTCTATTTTATCTAAATTAGCATATGCATATTTTGCTAATTCTAATAATTCTTCTGCTGAATCAATAAATTCATTTATTTGTCTATTTACCTCTATTCATTCTACTTCTATATCTGCTAATGCATTTTCTAATACTTTATCTCATACGTAATCATTTCTAAAAGATTTATTTGCTAAAGCAACTCATACTGCCATCCATTTTCATGTCAATTCAAATCATTTAGCAAAACTCATAGCTGTTCATTCTACAATATTTCATATTGTTTCTGGTGTTTCTATTAATTCAGTAATACTATCTTCTCAAAGTTGCAACGCTCAATCTTTCATTCATAATAAAAATTCTCAACTAGAAGCTCATAATGCTTTTAAATTTTCAATATTTAATTCAATTCATCTATTTTTTAAAGCTTCTAATAATGCATAATTAGATCATTCACTTCAATTTAATGCATTATTATAATATTCTTCATCAACACTATCCCCCATCCCATTCCTTCTCAAATCTATATCAGCCTCAACTTTTTTTGCTAAATCTGAAATAACTCATGAATTTAAATCAGCTCTAGAATTTAATTCTATTCTTTGTGTTGAATATGGTATTTCATCAGTTGCATTCTTTTTATATTCTATCCATAATAGTGCTGGATAATCGTTTCATGTTCATTCATTGTTGAACTTGATATATGTTGTGTAAGGAAAATCTAGATATTTTTGGTTATCTATTTCTTCTTGGGTTCATTGAAAGATTATTCAGTTTCTGTTTTTTATTACACCAGTATATCCATTTTTAAACTCCATGTATGCTCATGGGTATTGTGCAAAATTTTGTGATACTGTATCTAGTGCGTATGGTGATTCATAGTCAAAGTTTAGTAGTTCTAATCTATTATTTATTTGATTTTGATTTTCTATTTCTGGATTACTAGCCTCATGTGCTATTAATTCATCCTGTTTATTATCTAATGTTGTTCATAATGCTATTTGTGTATCATTTAATGAAGACTCTTCTGTAATTGTTATCGCTAAATTATTTTCATTATCTATAACATCTGCTAGTTTTATTCAATATGTAGATAATTTTTGTTTTACTACTTCTAGAGCATTTAGTTTTGTTTGTAGTAAAGCTACTGCATTTTCATAAGATTGTTTTGCTTGTAAATATTCTGTTTCTTCTTGTTCATAATGGTCTATTTCTAAATAATCTAACAATCAATAAAGTAATCTTTCAGCATCAGCATCATCTCTTATATTTGCATAATTAGTTAAATTTCATGAATTTTCTATATCCTGAACTAAATCTCTATAATATAAATGATCTATTCTATATTTTGCATAATTTTCCATATTTCATATTGAATCTGAAATTTGGTGTGCAGAATTCATAGATCTAGTATAAATTGCATTTCATCATTTGTAATGAATATATAATCTTCCGGGAAATCATCATTGTGATGAATATCTAAAAGATATTTCTAATTGATTTCATCTATATGTAAAATCAAACTGTTCCATATGGACCATTTTATTTGCATAGCTTGATCTTTCAAATGTAGATACAGGATAATTACTTGAATCTGGGAATTTATCTATTTCTTGTAAATACGCATCCGAATACAAATCTGTTCTCCTTTTATTTAACTCATATTCATCATTTAAATCATTGTATTTATCTCTATATTCATAATATCTATCATTCCAATATGTTTTTAATCTTTGGTCTTCTTCATATAATTCTTTCATTGCAAGATAATCAGCATATTTTTCATCATATATTATTTTTTTATTATCTCTATCTATTTTTAGTGGTTCTATTTCAGCTAGTATTGTATTTGCTCTTCTTGTTAAGGCTTCTTTTCAAGTAGTTATTCATCATGTATTTGGTAATGAATCATAGTTTGCAGTACTGTATGATTGTGCTGTTTTTAAAGTAACTGTTCTACTTGCTTGAATATTTGAAACTATACCTGCTGTTTCGTTATATTTTTGTGTACTGCTTACATTTGGGTCTAATAGAATTTTTGAAGTAGAATCAAGAGAGTTATAAAAACTAACTACATTTGTTTTTGATATATTTATTTGTCAGTTTATAGTTTCTTGTAATTCTAAATTATCTTGAAGATCATTATCTATACCTGTAATATCTGAATTTAATACATCTATTTCATCTATCAATCACTGTTTTTTTATTTCATATAATTCTGTATCTAAAATTTCTAATGGTTGATAATTTGTTGTAAATGTTGTATTTAATAATTCTGTATTATCTACTACTGGTTCATCTATTATTGGATCGTCCTCTATTATATCATCATCTACTGGATCATCTATTACTGGATCATCTATTACTGGATCATCTATTACTGGATCATCTATTACTGGATCA
>CAZGNU010000070.1:5538-6874 GCA_964527325.1 uncultured Candidatus Peribacteria bacterium
TCAATTACTGGATCATCAACAACTGGGTCATTTATTACTGGGTCATCATTAACAATTCCTAAACCATCTATTATTGCTTGTTTTAAATTTTTATCTCAATCTATTATTGCTTGTTCGTATCATGGGATATCTGCATATAAATTTGAAGTTTGTGTTACTACATTGTGCTTATTTACATCATATCTATTTAATACTCAATCATTATTTACATCTTCTATTTGCAATCAATTTATTATATTATTTAACTGATAATTTATAAGTGTTGTATTTAAATTTCAATTATTATCTAAATATAGTGAAACATTTCTATTATACACTCATAGTAAGATATTTGTAACCAAGTCTGAATAATATGTAATATATGAACCATCTAAATTAATAGGTTTTATAATATTTCTAACCATTCAGTCTATTTCTGTACTTATTTGCGCATCATATCAAAAAGAAGCTTCAACTAGTATATCTGACTCATAGGTCAGATTGTTTCTAGCTAAAGCTTCTTGTAATTCTGTAGAATTTACTGTAAACTCACCATTTGAGTTTGTTGTTGTTGATAATATAAAATTTCCATCCAGTGTTTTTAATATTACATCTGAATCACTTAATGAACTATTTAATTGTACAGTAGCTGTTATATCATTTCATCCTGAACTTCAACTACTCCCATCTCACGAACTACCACCATTTATATTTTCTCACTCTTCTTCTATACATCACGATGTACTTAGTAATAATAATGATGACAAAGCTATTCTACGAATAGTCTTTTTTGAGTCTTTTATTCATAATTTATTTAACATATCATCTTTTTATTAAATATTATTATGAATAATATATCTATATTTGTCAATATGTCAAAGAAAAAAATCTAAGAAGAGTATCTTATTTTCGTCTTTTAATTTTTTTCTTACTCTGAATACCAATCACTTCATTCAACTTTCTTTTTCTTTACTTCTTCATTTTCAACATCTTCAGTTTTAATTTCTTTTTTTAAATTATTTTTTAAAGCATTAATATTCCAACCACCTTTTGATAATACTCAATTTTCTTTTGCTGCTGCAATGAAATCTGTAGAATCAATAGTTGCTCATGTTTTAAAGTTTTTATTCTTAAATATTGAATTTTCTGATCATATTTTACCATAAATAGCTTTTTCTATGAACATTACAAGATTATCTATCATCATATCTCATCAAGCTTTAGCTGTTAACGGTTCTCAAAATCTAGCATTTTCTAAATCCATTGTTTCTTTATTTAACGGTCTTCATCATGGCAAAGGAATTACCATTGCAGTTGTTTTATATTCTTTAATTAATTGATTAGTAATTTCCTGTGG
>CAZGNU010000071.1:0-6672 GCA_964527325.1 uncultured Candidatus Peribacteria bacterium
TTCAATTATTTTTCATTTTATTATTAATCATAATATTTATTATTTATGTATTATTCCCCCCTTTAATAAAGGGGGGTTAGGGGGGAATTTTACTATTTTATAATCTCTTCCAATCAGCAATAACAGATTTAACTTCAAATTCATGATATCATTTTATATACCATATTACTTTTGATGTTACTTTAAAGGCTTTTTCAATCTTTTTTGTTTCTCATTCAACAGAATATTCTACCTCATCTATACTTATAAATTTATAAAACTTAGTTGGTATATTTAATCAAGTACAGTCATACGTATATCTATTTTCAGAATCTAAACATAATTTATAACTAGACATAGAAGCTCAATTTAAAAAATCTTGTCATTCTTCAAATCATGTTGTAATATCTATAAGTTCTATTGGGAAAGTAGCAGAATTTTCATAATTATTTTCAATTTTATATTTTTTTTCAGTTTCAAACACTGCATTATAATCAATACTTCATGGATTAATTTGATTATATTTTTGAATTTTTTTATAATTACTGTCTCTAATATTTCTTACTAATTCAATTTGCTCTCTTGCTAAATTTGATGCAATAATATAATTTTTATTATAGTCATTTATTTGTAATGTTGATGAAATAATAGCAAAAACACTTGTTATTCACAAAGCAAAAACAAATATTCATACCATAATTTCTATTATTGAGAATGCAGCAATAGAATCCCCTATAATCCCCTTTTTTAAAGGGGATGAGCTTCATATATTTTTTATTTTATTATTTCTCATAATTTTAATAATCAATTATATTTGTAGATGTAAAATATTTTATAGACCTCCTTAAATTTTCTGAACTAGAGTTTTTATAAGAAAATTCAATTGAGACAATATCAGGCTTAGGTGAATTAATTAACACTCTATTTCAATTTTCCCAATTATGATAATTCAATTCTCATGTAATGGCATCAAAAACAAACAACATATTATTATAACCTTCTATATCATTAATTTCTATTCATTTCTGCAATTTTAATGTTTTTAATAATTTTACGTTAGGTCATTCCTCATATTTAATGTCATTATTTATAATGTCAAAAGGGTAAGAAAAAATTTTTACTTTATTTTTTTCTAAAGCACTAGTTTCAAAATAAACTCAAATAGAAATATTATGAGACTCTCCAACAGCTCAATTCACTGCCATATTTCTTCACTCATAAAGTATCTGAGATATTTCCCTAGTAGTAACCTTTAATTTTGCTTTATTTTGATAATAATTATATGGAGCATATGTTGCCATAGTTAAAATAACAACTATAGTAATAGCTATCATAAGCTCTATCAAAGTAAATGCTTTTTTAGTAATCATAAATTCATTTTATTAAAACTAATTTTCTATTTTCATAATACAAAAAAAACTAAAAATTTCAATTAATTTTTAGTTTTTATAATAATATAGTTTATTACCCTACTGCTTGAGTAATTTTTAGAATTGCTCATAGTATTGCATATGCAAACCATAGTACAAATACTGATGCAAGTAATATGGCAATAGGTTCTATCCATTTAGTTAGATTAGATAATGAATAGTCTACTTCTTTTGTATATTGGTTATTTAATTTTTTAGAAATAGATTCTATATTTGCAGTTTTTTCTCATACTGATAACATTTGTAGGTAATCCGCTGGAAAATATATTTTTTCTGGATCTACTTCTTCCATTGATTGTACTATTTTTTTTCATCCAGAAACTTTTACAATAATATTTTCAAATAATTTTTCATAAATAGAATTATTAGTTGCTTTTCATATAAGAGTCAAAGTTTTCATCAAATTTACTCAAGATCAAATTAAACTACCTAGAGTTCAAGCTATATTTGATAAAATGTAGTTTCTGTAAACTTTTCAAATCAAAGGTAATCAAAACAAAAATTCTTCGACTGATTTCTTACCTGATCTAGTATTCATATATCATATCATAAATACCAAAAATGAAACTAAACATAAAAATAAAATTCAAATATTTGATATTACAAAATCTGAAGTCACTATAAGTAACTGAGTAGCAATTGGTAATTCTACATCAGAATTCTCAAATAACGGTTTAATTTGTGGAATAACAAAAATTAAAACTATAGCTAATGCTAAAAATAAGAATAAAAATATAATAATAGGATAAGTTAAAGATCATTTTATTTTATTTTTCAAATTGTGTATTTTTTTCAAATCATCACTAAGTTTCATTAATGATGTTGTTAACATACCTGTTGTTTCTCATGCTTCAATAACAGAAACTTCTGAAGCATCAAAAATATCAGGCATTTTTTTCATTGATTTTGAAAAAGAGTCTCATGAAGCTATATATGTAATTAATTCTCTTATTTTTTCTTTAAAATAAACACTTGTAATTTTTGAGCTTACTGATTCTAAAGTTTCTACAATAGATACTCATCAGTCTAACATAACAGATAAATATTCATAAAAATTATATTTATCAACCAAAGATATAGTTTTAAATAAATAAAACTGTGTGTTTAACTCATTATTTATATCTTCTTTTCTAATTGAATTATTTTCGCTATTCATATTTATTTTTGTTTATATGTATGTAAAACTTTTAATGGTATAGACATGTTATAACCTCATTCTTTTTTTTCACCATAAGGAAAAGAAAATGAACTTACAAAAAAGTTATATTTTGATTCTTTTCAAGTTAGAAAATCTAATATTTTTTTAGATATTTCTTCATTTGGAACACTTATATTAAGAGTAATATTTGATTCTTTAAATCATATTTCAGTATCAATTGGTTCAGAAATAGAAATACTTTTAATCTCTGCAGCTACTCATTCTTCTTTATTTATTCTTTCAATATTAGAGAATAAATAATCGATTAACTCGTCTTCTTTTATCTCTACTATATACTTATCAATATTTTCAGAAGTTTTAGCTAATTTTTGTTCTAAAGACTTTAATCATTGAAGTTTAGTTTCTTTTTCTATAAGTATATTATTATTAGTTTCTTTAGAATCTAATTTTCATTGTAAAATATCATATTGATTTTTTGTAACAAGAACTAAAATAAATAATGCTACTAATATTATTAGATAAGAAACAAATTTATTATTTTTTTTATAAACTGACATATTTTTTTATATTATTTATTTAAATTATTTAATTTTAAAATTAACTCTAAATTTTATATTATCCATTCATTCAAATGAATTAATAAACTCTAATTCAAATAATCTATTTGAATCTAATCTATATTTAGAAATAAAATCTCTTATTTTTTCATAAGCTATTATATGTTTATCAGAAATAACTTTTACATTTGTAATTATTTCTCATTTTGCTAAATTAAAGCCATTAAATTCTAAATCATACTTTTTTGCTATTTTATCCATATGATTAATATAAGTAGTTACTTTATTCATTAATTCATAAGAAGTAATAATATTTTTATTTAATTCTAACAAAGAATAAACTTGTAAATTTTGTTCTTGTTCTAATGTTTTAATACTTAATTCTCTATCAGAAATTTGTTTTTTAAGACCTTCTATTTCATTTCATATAGAATAATTATAAAAATATAAGACTGCTGTAAGAATTATAACAACAGCTAAAAATGAGATACTTGCCGTATAACCTCATATAGACTTTTTATTTGGATTAATAATTTCACCCATAATTTTCTTTATTTAAAAAATATACATAAATATTATAACACAATAAAAAAATATAAACAAAAATTTAAGATTGACTTTTGTATAAAAATCAATCTTAAATATTTTTTAATTAAAAATTATAGTTATATTATTATTGTGTTCATCCATTTAATATATCAAATATAAACTTTGATATTGGATAAGCTAACCATATAATAATCAATCATAAAACTGTATATGTTATAATTTGCTTTGTTTTCTTTGCCTTTTCTTCATCTCAAACTCAAGTTAATAATACAAATCACGAATAAATAATAATTAAAACTGCTATTAATTGTAAAAATCAAAGAACATATACAACAATTCTTTGAATAAACTCTGAAGCCTTTTCATCAGATTTTGTATTATCAACATCCTTTATAGCATCTATTCAGCCTTCTAATCAACAATCTTTATCTCAACTTTGACAATATGGTATCTCACTATTTTTATTACTAAAAATAACAAAACCTGCTGAAGAATCTTCAACATAATTAAAACCTGTAATTAAAGAAAAAGACACTAATCAAATTATTAATAATGATAATAAATATTTCATAAGTAATTATTGATAAATAATAAATTACAATTAATTATAAAAAATATTTTCATAAAATCAAAAAAATATATAAACTAATTATAAGACAAGGGGCTAAAGCCACCTTGCTAATTTTAACAAGGTGGCTTTAGCCCCTTGTCTTAACACTTAAAAATAATAAATGAACTCTAAAACAATTTTAACATACTTAATATTAATTACATTCACTTGCTGAATATATTATCTTAGTTGAACATATTGAGTACTAGAATTTATTCTCTCTCTTATTGTTTATACTATTATTTTCTTTTTTTTACATTTTATATGGACAAAAATTAGAAAAAAATGATCTATGTATTTTCCAGATTTTATTGTATATTTCCTATATAGAGTAAGTATTTTAATTACTATTGTAACTATCTTGCTATGATCATTAGCATATTTTTTCAACGAAATAAATCCTGCTCCTATGCCTGAATATACAATAAGTAATTGAACAAAAGTAGTTAAATTCCAAGCTATGAGTCATATTTGAACACAAGATTTCTATGATACAGTTATAAATAATATTAAAGAGCATAAAAAAGATTGATGAATTTATTTTTATGAATGAGTAAAACCATGAACCAAAGAAAACGAAGAAAAATTTAATAAAGCTATATGAATAAAGTTTGATGATGAATTATATAAAAACTTTTCTAAACTATACTGAGTAGTAAATCAAGACAACAGAGATTTTATATGACTTGTCAATGATCTAGACTATAATATAGACTTAAACATGGATGAAATAGTGGAATTATATGAAGAAAAAATAAATTCTAAAGAAGATCCTTCAGACGTATTTGAGAACAAATTACCACTTGATGCTAATAAAGTAATTCTAGAAACATTATCTGAACTAAATGATAGACAATTAAAGGTTTTAGTATACACAAATCAAGCTATACTAAATTTTATAATTTGAAGTGACACTACTCAAGATTTTCTAACAAATAATTTTGCAAATAAAGATTTGTTTGATGTAATACTATGAAAAAGAAATGAAGTATTATCTGAAGCAATTATAAATTCAGAATCTAATAATATTTATATCACATACTGATTACTTCACTTTGATTGAGTTATGGAATTATTGGTTGAACGTGATTCTAAATGGCAAATAATTAATGAAAGTAATTTGTATCCAATAAAAGATTAAGAAATATTTCTTAGTCTTTTATTTTTCAATTTTTAAATTCAATTATTTTATTAACATAATCTAAAACTTGATCTTCATGTGAAACTACTATTATAGTTTTATTTTTGCATTCATTAAAAATAAACTTCCATACTTGTTTTATTGTTTTTTTATCCAAATTTGCAGTAACTTCATCCAAAACAATCATATCTCTTTTTAGTATTAATCATCTAGCAATATTAATTCTTTGTCTTTCTCAAGCTGATAATTTAATTCCCTTTTCTCAAACTAAAATATCTAAATCATTTTCTATTCTTTTTAAAAAATCTCAAAGTCCAACTCATTTTAAAATTCTTAACAATTCTTCTTTTTTAACTCTTTTACCAAGAACTATATTATCTTTTAAACTCATATCAAACAGTTCAATATCTTGTGAAATATAAGTTAAATTTTGTTCAAAAAACTTATTTGAAATTTCTCTATAATTTATATTATCTATTTTAATTTCTCACTTTTGAGGATAAATATTATTTGTAAATAAATTTAAAAAAGTAGTTTTCCCAGAACCAGATTTTCAAATAATTGCTATTTTTTCTCTCTTATTTATTTCTAAATTCTCAATGTAGTGCACAAATGTTTTTTTATCTTTTTTATAAGTATGCTTTGTGTTATTAAAAGTTATTTTATTCCATTTTTTAAAATTTTTAATTCAAAAATTATTCTTTTCAAAAAACTTCATTTTTTCTTTTAACAATTCAATATCTCATTTACTACTTGCTGTATGCCTTAATAATTCTAAAAATTCTTTTATAAATTGTGAAAATATTCACATCACTCAATAAATAACAATTATTATATCAAATCACTGACCAAAATTTATAATTGCAAAATAAAAATAATATGAAATAGGAATTATGAACATCAAGAAAACCATTGTATCAGCAATAAACCACTGAAAAGAATTATAAACTCATAATTTTACATCAACATTATAGATTTTTTCTTTACTTTTTTTTATAGATTTTTCTGCATAGCTTTTTATAAATAATTTCTTAAGAGTTTTTATGTTATATAAAAAATCAAGAAATACCTTATCAAAAAAACTTCATTTTCTAACTGCATCATTTATCAAATCCATTCTCTTATTATATGTTTTTCTAATTATTATTAATATTAAACTAGTAAATAATAAAAAATATAAAAGCAAATAGATCGATATATTTAATGAGTATACAAAAAATAATACTACTCATACAAAATATGGAATA
>CAZGNU010000072.1:0-6525 GCA_964527325.1 uncultured Candidatus Peribacteria bacterium
TCCCTTGGAAAGGGAAGAAATCTAATTTCTCCCATTTTCAAGGGGAGTACTGTAACGCAGTGGAAGGGAGGGGTTAGAAATAATAGACAGTATTTTTCTTAACTACATAATTATATCAATAATAATACATTTTGTAAACAATTTTACCTTTACAATTATTAAAAATAATTGCTCATAATATTATTAATTTGATTGCTATAGAATATAGTCAAGAAAAATCAAATTGCAAGAAAAGGTCAAAAAGGGATTTGAGTATTTAATTTTTTTCAGGAGTTTTTTATTTTACCATGGATAATTACAATGATTCAAATAATACTTCAAACTAAATATGTAAGCATTAATCATGGGAAACTAAAATTTATACCTAAAATTAATCATATCATTATAGCAATTCTTAAATCACCTCATCACATCCATTTTCATCTTGAAATTATTATTTGCAAGAAAAAGAATAAAAATATTATTAGTACTCATACAAGTCAGTTTAATATTGCAATTTCTGAAATATTTATTCAAGTTATAATATTAAATAAATATAAACTTCATATTGATGCTAATAAAAATAATATATCATATATTTCACGTAATTCTTTCAGCATAATTATATAAAGTATTCATATAATTATAAGTGTTAATAATATTGAAAAAAATCAAATACTTAAGTTATCAATTCAAGATGGAAGTATATTTATCAAAGTGAAATCCAAAAATAATGTTTGAGCTCATAATCATAATAGTATTATTCATATTCAAGTTAATAGCATTCATTCATGTATTTCTAAAAATAAAATATCATAATAAATATATAATATAGTTATAAATCAAATAATTAACCAAAAAACTAGTTTAGTGATTTCAAGTAAATCAAGATTAATAATTAAATTAAAATCAATCAAAAAATATCAAATAAATGAAAATAACAATCAAGTACTTATTTCCAGTAAAGGATATATGTGACTTACCTTTTCTTCGCAATATTTACACCTAGCTTTATTCATAACCCATGAAACAACTGGAACTAAATCAAGAGCTTTTAATATAGTATTACATTTACTACAATGACTCCTTCAATTGAAAATTCATCATTCACAACTCCTAAGTCTATATATCAAAACAGATCAAAAACTACCAAAGAGAGTTCATAAAATAAATAGACATATGTAGAAATAATAGTTCATATTTTATAGTACATTACAAAATAACTACAACTATTTTATAGTATATTATAAAATAAACAATTTTAATTTTTAAATTTTATATATTTTTCACGAAAAAACATATAAAAACCGTTAAAAATGAATTAATTTTAATAATTTTAACGATTTAGTTGACAAAATCGTTAAAAAAACATATAATAATACTATTATAACTCTTAATAAAAAAATATGCCTACCAATTCTAGTAGTATGAAATATTTATTATCTTTAAGATTAAGATTTTTAATTTTATCTGAAAAGAAAGAATCTATTATAAAAATAATAAATGAAAATGAAATAGCAGAGCAAGTTTATAATTCTAATGCAATTGAAAATTCTACATTGTCTTTAGAAGATACAGAAAAAATTTTATTACAAATAGATTTAGATAAGTATATTTCAGAAAGGGAACTTTTTGAAGCAAAAAATTTAGCAAAGGTTGTAGAATATATAAATAAAAATGCTAAAACTAAGAAAATAAATTTAGATATGATTTTATTTTTACATAAAATTTTAATATCTAATATTAAGGATGATATAACATGAAGATTTAGAAAGTCTGATGAGTGGGTAAGAGTATGAAATCATATTGCTGTAGATCCAAAATTAGTTGTTGAAAAGCTTGAAAGAGCATTAATAGAATATAACGCAAACCTTGATCAGGATATAATTAAAAGAATTGCACTTTTGCATTTAAACTTTGAACATATTCATCCTTTTGTTGACTGAAATGGTCGTATATGAAGAGTAATTAATAACTATTTATTAATTCGTGAATGATTTGTACCTATTAATATAAAATTTATTGATAGAGCATTGTATTACACGGCTTTTCAAGAATTTGATACAAATAAAAAAACAAAAACAATGGAAGGGATTATTTATAAAGCATTAACAAATAGTTATCATAAAAGGTTAGCATATCTTGAATCAAAAGAAATTATGACACTTAGAGATTATGCTAAAATAAATAAACTATCTCATTCTAATCTTATAAATAAAGCAAAAAGGCAAACAATAGAAGCATTTTTAGAGAAATGAATCTGGAAAATAGGAGTATAAAAAACTATTTTTATAAATTAAAATTTACTAACTTGAAACTTTATAAAGTTTTAAGTTTTTTTTAAATTTTTATCAAGTTTTATAAAATAAACAATTTTTTCTCAAAAAAACTCTTGACAAATAATAAAAAAAAGTTATAACATAATTAATTCTATATTTAAGTTATTGAATTTACTAATAAGGTGTTACAATAATGTGCATTCTTGTTGGTAAAAAAATAGCCTAACTATCAAGGAGGTAGTGCTATGAAAAAAACTATTATGTTGGTCGTGGCAGCCGTAGCGCTGTCGCTTGGTAGCTCAGCTTTTGCTGGAACAGCTAACCCTACTACAGTAGGAAAGTCAGCTGATGTGACCTATAAGGTCGCAGCAAAATTGAAAGATCCGCAGAAGTTTCATGATAAGCTTGTTGAAGTTCAAGCTGTCCAGGAGAAACTTTCTCCGCTTATTGCGGAGCTTCGTATCCTTTCTTACGAAGTAAGTGGATCCGGTGATGCTGAAAATCTTCAGCGGGTTTTGGATGTGTCCATCCATGACTCTGACAACCTGTTGGCCATTATCAACAAGTTTAAGTTCAGAGAGCCAAAGTAGTGTGTTTATTAGATCTATATGATTATAGTTTCTTGTAAATCTACAAAATGAGGGAAGAGTTGTGATTCGTCACAGCTCTTTTTTTTTGTGTAGAAAACCAAAAAACAATAATAAATAAAAAAGTCTAGTAAAAATATTTGCAATAGTTTTGATAAGTATGATACAATATATATGTAATAAAAAAAACAAATTATTTTTTAACATATATAACTATGTTTACACTTATACAAAATTACAAAAATACATTCATAAGTTTTATTAGAAATGAGTTAAATGAATGAGTTTCAGTTGGATTACAAGAAGATTTATGATTATTATCAAATGATCAAGATATTAAGGATGCATTGTCTGAAATTAAAAAAATAATGGATGAACAAGTAGAAAATGATTGAATAATATGGGAAGGATGAGAAGTTTGAGCAAAATTATTTGGTTCATATACAAAAAAACAAATAATTGAAAAATGGTTATGAAAAAATGAGTTAGATCTTTCAGATAATTGAATTATAGATAAACAAATTATCAAATTACTTGAAAAAATGAAAGATTATGATGCTTCTAAGGAAGAAATAAAAAGTTCAACAATTCAATTATTATGAGAATTTAAACAATCAATTGATGCTAGTATAGATGAAAATTTAAATGATGAAAAACAATGAGCTAGTTTAGATAAAATGAATTCTAATAATGGAATTTTAAATAAAGTTTTTAATATATTTAAGTGAAACAAAGAACAACAAAGATTAGCAGATGAGGCAGCGGCAGAACAACAAAGATTAGCAGATGAGGCAGCAGCAGAACAAAATCAAAAAGAGGTATCTAGAAAAGCAAAAGTTAATGCATTAATTAAAAGATATAGGGGGGATTCATTAGATAACTCATGAATTAAATGAGATGCAGTAGAAACAAAATATGAAAAAGATGCAAAAATAAAAGCATTATTTGATACAACAATTAATAAAAGTGAAAAATCTACTCTAACAGAAATTAAAGAATTTGAGGATGCTATGAATGCATTAGATAATTTAAAACCTAAAAATAATAATTCAGGTTTAGATGATTTACAATCATTGTCAAATAAAAAAAGATTAAAAAATCAAAAAGAATGAAGATATAGTAATGATTCTTGAGAAAGTAGTACTGAATCTTCAGAATGATACGCAAGAACATTTAAAGATGTTAATTGAGAAATTCAAGACATAAAATTTGAATATATAGAAAATTGAAATGAATGAAGTGATGATGAACCTTCTTTTGATGTGTATAAAATTACTTTATGAAAGACTTGATTATCTAAATCAATAACTACAAATACACAACCTACTGATGAAGAATATAAAGAAGCAGTTGATTGATTAATTAATGAATATGCTGAAAAACAAGATGAAATATTATCTGATAGTGTTAAAAATGATATTTCTGAATTATCATTTACAGCAGAAAATTTATTTTGAAAAAATCCTACTGAAGAACAACAAGCATGGTTAAAAAATTTCTGAGAAAAAATTGAATTGTCATGAATAAAAGTGAATGTAGAAGATGGAGAAGTAGATATAGATTTTGATTTTGATGATAAATGACCAGATGAAGATCATAATGAATGATATTGATTAGTTTATGAAAAATGAGCTTATAATATTGAATCGTTTAAGGAAGATGTTAAAAAAGAAGCACAAATAGCTGTTGAACAATTAGTGGAAGAAAAAACTAAAGAAGCAGAGCAATTTAAGCAAGAAGTATTAAAACAAGATGCTGAAAAAAAAGCTGAAGCACAAGAAAAAGCTGAAGACGAAAAAGCTAAAGAAATTCAAAGTATTGCATCAGATCAAAAATTTACTGTAAAACAATTATTATGAGATAATTTTAAAGATATAGATGCTACTTCTGATGAAATGGCTTGGTTAAGAGAATTTGATAAAGATGATTTGACTAAATCTATAGAATTAGATGATGTTAATGTAGATATGGAAAAAGGTACTATAGAATTTTCATTTGATGATGATTGGTGAAATGAATCGTTCAATGAATGATTTAAAGTTTCATTTGATAAAAATGCTAGTATTGAAGATATAACATCTACATTTAGAAATGGTGTTGCAAAAAAAGCAAAAACAGCTGTACAAGCAAAAAAAGATTCTGAAAAATAATAAACAAATTATAAAAAAACTTAAATCAAAAATGATTTAAGTTTTTTGTTAATAAAAAATTATTATGATATAATACTATAGAATTATTATATAAAAAAATTATAAGTGAAAAAAATATTAAAGAAATTAAAAAAGGAATTTAAAAATTTAAAGAAAGTGTTGTTTAGCCCTGGTTCTTTGCTTGCTATTATTGTTTCTATGTTATGAATAGGGTATTTGTTTTATTGTTTTAATAATAGTGAAAATATTATATGAAATATGTGATACGCTTTTTATATTATAGAATTAGCTTTAAAAATATGAATTACTATATTATTTTGATTGTTTATCTGATCAACCTTTTATAAAATCATGTATTTTTCAAAATTTAAAAAAAGACACATTTGAATCTGATGATTTGCATCTTTCTTTTGAATACTTGCTTCATGATGCCCAGCATGTAGTATATCTATTGCTTCATACTTATGATTAACAGGTATTATTTCCACGTTTCCTTTCTCTGGTATAGAACTGAAAGTATTATCATTTATGATGCTTTTGTATGTAGTTTATGCTACTTTGAGTACTTTGGAAGTGTGTAAGATAAAGAAATAATTAATATGTAGATAAAAAACACTTGATTTTTTATCTATACTATGATAGAATATTAGCATCTATTTGTTAATATATATATATGAATATAAAAAGGAAGATATTTTGAGAGATTAAACAGTATTTGAAATCTGATAAAATATTGATATTAAGATGACCAAGACAGGTTGGTAAAACTACATTGATGAAACAATTACAAAATACTTTAAATAATGAAAAAACAGTTTTTATAAATTTAGATAATTTGGATCTTGTAAATAAAATAAAAACTCCCTTTGATTTAATCAGTTATTTAAAATTTGAATATTCTTATAATGAATCTGAAAAACTGTATTTGTTTTTAGATGAATTTCAAAACATAAAACAATCATGATTGTTTTTAAAAAATA
Organism: uncultured Candidatus Peribacteria bacterium; assembly: GCA_964527325.1. Lineage (GTDB taxonomy): Bacteria > Patescibacteriota > Gracilibacteria > BD1-5 > UBA6164 > UBA6164. The sequence continues at coordinate 5,976 of CAZGNU010000072.1, forward strand.
TTTATGATGAATACAAAAATATTAAATTAATATGTAGCGGTTCTAGCTCGCTTGAAATAACAAAAAATACTGAATTTTTAACTTGAAGGAAATTTGTTTTTGATATTACTTCTTTTAATTTTTCTGAATATTTACAAGCAAAATCATTTAAAAATTGTGATATTGAATTTGATATAGAGAAAAATTTTATTGATTTAGAATCTTTTTATAAAACTTATAAAAATGAATTAGAATGATATTTTATAGAATATTTGCTTATTTGATGATATCCAGAAGTGGTTCTTTCATCAGGACAAGATAGACAATATATTATAAAAGATATTATTGATACATATATAAAAAAAGATATTACACAATTTTTAAAAATAGAAAACGTGCTAGCTTTTAATAATTTAATAAAGCTTTTATCAAGTCAAATATGAAATCTAGTCAATAAAACTGAAGTTAATTGAATAATTTGAACTTGAATAAATACACTAAAAAAATATTTAGATATTTTAATATGAACTTATGTATTTTCTTTTGTTTCACCTTTTTATACAAATGTAAG
>CAZGNU010000073.1:0-6186 GCA_964527325.1 uncultured Candidatus Peribacteria bacterium
TAAAAATTTAGTTAGTTTTTGGATTTTAATTTCCCGCTACGAAAAAAAGAGCCTTAATTATTTGCGTATATAAAAAAATTGTGATAAAATATATGTATTAGTTTGATAAAAAAAGAAACTATGGATAAAACAGTTGCAAAAATTATAGATTATTCAAAGATTTTATATAAAATGACTGACGATCAAATTGTTAATATGACAAGACAATTATCTAATCTATCTAATGATGAAAAAAAAGAAACATTAATTTCTTTTTATAAATCTTACTTAATGTATAAAAAAGCAACTAACGATTTATTATTAAAGATAAGTACTGTTAATAATGATATGGAAGAATATAAAGAGCATTTAGAAGCAGATGATATTTTAGGTCAAATTGATAATATTTAAATTTTATTTTTTTATATATATAATATGGGACATAGTGAAAGTTTTGTATCAGTAGAAGTTAAAAAATGAGAAGATTGATTAAAAGAAACTGGTAAAATGTATGATGAAGCAATAAAAAATTCAAATGTTGATATAACTGAATGAAGTTCAATAAGTGATAAACTTCAAAAATGAGTTATAACTTTCAATTCTTTAAAGGATGAAATTGCAAATATGAGTTATAAAAATCCTTGATTAACATTAAAATGAGAACATTTTACAGATAGATGAGATTTTGATATTAGAGAAAAAGATTTTGATAATTTTGTTAAATGAAAAGTTAATAATTTAAATATTGCTGCAAAAAATTATGTTGATTGAGTTAAATGAGCATTAGCAATTTTAGAAAAAGAAATAGAAAGTATAAGTACAAAAGAAGCAATACTTAACGAATTAAATCCAAAAAAGCTGAGTTTTGCTGAAAACTTTATTAAAACTTTAAATAACAGAAATGATACAATAAACACTGCTGCTTGAGGACCACAATAGAATGATAAATTAAGTACAATTATAAATTATGGAAAATACAGTTAAACATGTAAACATAAAATGAAAAAATAATGATATGATTGATGGTTTTGAAAAAATCATTGATCATATCATTTCTTCTGATGATTTAAAATTACTTGTACAAAATGAAATTACAAAATTAAGAAGTACTATAAATAATAGTGAAATTAATTGGACACAAAATGAACAAGATGAATTAAAAAAATTATTGTTTAATGTATTGAATAATTGAGAGGTTACACCTGAGCAAAAAGCAAAATTATTAGTTGAAATTTTAGAGATTAAAATTAAAAATGAATTAAAAGAATTACCAAAACAAAGTTTAAAAGAAACCTCAGAAATAATTTCACAAGTTAAATTAAATACTCAAATAAATGAATTTTGAAAAATTATTGATTCATATGAATGAAAATCAAACTATGTTGTGATTCTTTTACCTATTGAACATATTAATTATTTTTTAGAAGATTCTTCATTGATACAAGAAGAAACTATTTATAGATTGATAAATCAAAATTTTAATATTACTTGAATCATTAATGCTCTTGTTCAAGAAGGTATCACAAATGCATATTGATTTGAGTGATGAGATTTCCAAGAAATTTCATCTGAGTTACCATATTGAATTGAAAAAAAATATAATCAAAAATTTGAAAGATATATTGAATTACTTAATAGTCCAAATGAAAATAATAAAGAGCTATGAAACTTAGAAAGAGAATTAGTATATTTAGGTGCTTTTCATGTTTATCCAGAATTTCTACATAATGATAAATTATTAACTTATTGAATTGAAAATATACATAATTTTCATTTATTAGTTGATACAAAAGAAATATTAAGTTTTTTAATATTACAGGAAAAGAAAAATATTAATATTTCAAAACAAATAAATATATTTTTAAATATCAAATCAAAAGAATATAAAGGAAAAACAAAGTTTAATAATTATTTACCATTATTAGAAAATACTTTAAAAATAAAAGGTTACGAAAATATAAAATTAGATAAATATTTACATGAAATAATAAAAATTCATATTTATTTTAAACACAAAAAAAGAAACATTGACATAGTAAAAAATATAGAAACACTTTATGAAAATGCAACACCAAATGGAATAATTATTAAACTATGATCTAGTCATTTTTGAAAACCAGAAAAATCTTGATTACCTGAAGTTGATAATGAAATAATTCCTTCTCTTGAAATTAAAAACATAAAAGAACTATTAAAAGAAAAATTAATTTCTTTTATTGAAATAACACCAAATAGTTAATAATATTCTAGCCAAATAAAATAAAATTTTATTTATTAATAATAAACATTATGCCTTACCTAATCTGAAGTTTAATACTTATATTTATACTATTTTTAATATTTATATATTTATTAAAAATAAAAATAGAAGTATTAGAAGCAAAAATATTAATGCAATTTAAGGAAAAAAATAATTTGATTCCTAGTATTTTTGAGGTTACTAAAAAGTATTTAAATAAGCATGATGAAATATTTAAGGAATCTATTAGATTAAAAAAACAAGATTTTTCTGAAAATAATTTTTATAATACTCTGATTAAAAAAATGCATACAAATAAATTGATTCACAATGAATTAAATTTTATATTTAGAGTTTGTAATAAAAATCATAAATTAAATAAAGATCCGAAATTTCTTTACGTAAGGGATATAATATTAAAAAAATGAGTAGATATTGGTAAAAACTTAGAAATGTATAAAAATATAAGCCAAAAATATAATAGAATTCTTTTCTTAAAAAATCTTACAATTATATGAATTTTCTTTCCAATAGGATCAAAAATAAATATTTAAAAAAACACTGAAATTTTTTCAGTGTTTTTAAATATATTATTTTTTTACGCTCTTTTGTATTTAAATACAAATATCAAAGCTCATAATATAACCGCAACAATCAATAGTAATACATGTTCTGGTCAAGTTTCAGGAAGTTCTTCTTGAATTGCAGCTGCATTAAGAGTAGTATTTTCAATATCTGATGAATCAATATTTGTTCAAGCTAGTGATGATTCTGAAGTTCATTCAGTATTTGCACTTACATCAGCTCATTCTGTTTCAATATTAACTCAGTCTCAATCTACAGATACTTCAGATCATGCAGCATTTAAATCAACTGATTCTCAATCTATATTAACTTCAGGTATTGCTTCAGTAATAGAAAAAACTTGAGCATTATCAATTCATGATTCTATATTTTTTCAATCTACTGAACTAATTGCAACAATTACTACTTCATACTCAGTTAACACTTCTATGTCTCTATCAAGAGTTAATTCAATAATAGAATTATCAAGAACGTTTAATTCTGAAGATAAAACTTCAAATGAATCAAAACTATCAGCTTTATTAGTAATTTTAAATTCTCTTATAGCATCATCTGAATTATCAAGAGGATTTGTAAATGTTAATTCTATTTTATTATTTTTTACAACTGAAACTTTATCAAGTACAAACTCTATATCAGCATATTCACTTACAATCTCAGTTTCTGAAGGCATATTATTAACATCATATATTATTTCATCTGAATACAAACTTTCTTCTCCATTTTCGTCTAATGAAGTAACAGCAAAATAATAATTAGTTCAAGGAGTTAAATCCATAATTGCGACAGAAGTTCATTCAACAAAATCTGAATAATTTTGATAATCACTTGTTTCTCATGATTCAGTTCAGTAATATACATAATACATTAAAGCATCAGTTGCTTCTTCCCATTTAACAGTAACTGAAGTATCAGTAAAACTTTCAATTTCTACATTAGTAGGAGCATCAATAGCAAAAGATTCTACAACTAAAGAAAATAATAATGTAATGAACAATAAAAATCTAAAAAAGCTTTTCATATGAAAAAAATTATAAAATTAAAGTTTGTTAGTTATTTTTTTATGTATAAACTAAATACAATTATCATTGTAAATAAATTTTCAATTTTTACAAATTTATTTATAATAAAAATATTATTAATAATCTATTATTATGTACTCAAAAAAAATAAAAAAAGCATTCACGTTAATTGAGCTACTTGTATGAATAACTTTGATTACAATTTTAGCGCTTTGAGCTACAAATTTAAATTTTAATAGATTAAATACAAAACAAGAATTAGATATTTTTGTAAACAAAATTAAATCAAATTATGAAACTATTAGAAATAGTTCAATGTCATGAAAATGAGTATGAACAGATCTAATACTACCAGAAAAATGGAAAATAGAATATTCTCTAGCAAATAGCTGAACAATTCTAAATAGTAGTCTAAGCTGATCAATATGGACTCCTTATAATCTAACTCCACTTTTTAAAAAATGATTTTCTATATCACAAATTAGATGTTTACAGCTTGATTTATCTACATCAACTACAACTAATACATGAACAATTGAATTTATTTGAAGCAATATAAGCCTAACTTGATCATGTACAACACCATATAAAATACTAGAACTCACAATAAAAAATAAATATGAAGAAGATATTTTATTAATCAATGCTCTAAATTGATTATCTGAGATACAATAAAAAAATCTAAATAAATTTATTTAGATTTTTTTATTTAAATTTTTAACCAGTCATAGAATAATTATAATCATCTGCTGTTGCTCTTATCACTTCTCATGAAAAATTATTTTTTCATAAATTCATAATTGCATCTATTTGTCATAAAATATTATTTGATGCTAAAACAACTTCAGGATTTGAAGATTTTTCCTTATATCAATCAAACATAGCCTTTAATTTAGGTAAATGCTTAGGTTTAATTTCTTCAGGATTTAACTTTTTAATATTTTCCGGAGTAAGATCAATATCATGTAAATGTTCAAATTTTCAGATTGTCATTTTTTTATTTTTATTTTTGTAAAGACTCTATTTGATTTCAGAATTTTTTGTAAAACATTTTAATGTCTCAAACTAAATCTCAAACTAGAATTCTCCTTTCTAGGTCAATTTCCTTGTGTATCTGTTCAAACTTAACCATTAAAGTATCAAAATTGTTTAATAGATTAGTTTGTTTATTTGGTGGTAATAATCAGAATATCTGATTAATTTCATATCTTTCCTGTTCAGGAAGATGGTACTTTTCAAAAAGTTTTTCTAAACGTGTATTCATAAAACTTATTTACTAATATAATAATATCATATTCTATTATACTTAGCAAAATTTTTTAGCAACTTTTTTTATTTTTAAGTCTAGACTTTTTACTTTTTTATGTCCCCAGGACAGAAAGAATTTCTTCAATAGAAGTTTCTCATAGTACAACTTTTAGTAAGCCGTCTTCTTTTACTGGAACCATTCAATCTCAAATTGCTTGAATCTCGATTTGTAACCTAGAAGCATTTTTTAACATAAGTTCTTCTATTTTATCTGTCATTTCTAATATTTCATATAAACCTATTCTTCAATTGTATCATGTGTTATAACAATCCTTACATCACTCATCATTAGCCTTATATAGTTTTAAATCATTTTTATCCTTTATATATTTTCATACTTTTCATACAATATATTCCTTTATTTTATCACTAGCTTGATATGATATTTTACAATGAGTACATAATTTTCTAGCAAGTCTTTGGGATATTATCATTCTTAAACTTGAACTAATTAAAAGTGGATCTACTCATAAATTAACAAGTCTTTGAATAGTATGTGAAGCTGAATTGGTATGTATTGTAGAAAAAACTATATGTCACGTAATTGATGCTTCAACAGCTAACTTTGCAGTTTCTTCATCTCTGATTTCTCATACCATAATTATATCTGGATCTTGTCTCAAAAGACTTCTTAATCATTTAGCAAAAGTAAACTTAATACTAGGATTTATTTGTGTATGATTTACTCACTTTATTCTATATTCAACAGGGTCCTCAAGAGTAGAAATGTTTTTTTCTGATGAGTCAAATTGTGATAAAAGTGCAAATAATGAAGTTGATTTTCATGAACCCGTTGGTCATACTGCTAATATCATTCAATAATTATCTTTCAAATGTTTTTTTATTTTAACCATATTATATGGCATAATACCTAAATCTTTTAGCTCAGGTGGTTTATCATCCTTTTTAAGTAATCTAATTACACATTTTTCTCAATAAATGGTAGGTATTACTGATACTCTCATATCAATTGATTTTCATCAAAATAATTTATAAGCTATTTTTCAATCTTGTGGCAATCTATGCTCATCAATTCTAAGATAAGCCATAATT
>CAZGNU010000074.1:0-6142 GCA_964527325.1 uncultured Candidatus Peribacteria bacterium
ACTAAAAGCCCCGGATCTTTAGTCCGGGGTGGTTAATATAACTGAACGGTTACTGAAATATTTATAAAATGCAAAAATTATACAATAAACTAAAAAATTATACTTTAAAAGATGCCCTAGATTTTGAATCAAAAGATAGGCAATTTATTGCTTTGCAAAAATTGTATAAAAATATATGTAGCCCCTTACCCTTAGACTTAAGGGAAAGAATTCAGGATAGGGATAATTGAATAACTATATATTTAGCTTTAATAATATCCAATTCACTTGTTTGTTATCAACTTTCTTGAAAAGGGGAGAATTATTGGGAAGAGTTTAGTAAGTATTTTATGGATAGAAATATAGAATATGAAAATATTATTAATGAAGTTACTGAGTTTATTAAACAATCCAAAAATAATAAAAGGCTTTTAAAAATTAAGATGAATAGATTAAAAAAAGTAGAATTATTTTTAGATAAATTTGTTTGAAGTGAGCAAGAGTATTATTATAAAAATATGGTAGAGTTGAGGAGTGAGTTATCAAAAACAATGAAACAAAAAAATGATGCAAAAACCATTGTGTTTGCAATAAAAATGTTTGGTTATGGAGCAAGGAATGTATTTGATTTCGAAGAATATCCAAAAGAAATAAACATTCCTATAGATTCTAGATTAACTAATATATTTGAGAAATATAAATGAGAATATTCTGACATTAACAAATTTTACTTAGATTTATCAATTAAGTTAAATATTTTACCACTTCATCTAGACGGAATTATTTGGAATATGTATAACAATTTAATTAAATAAAACCTTAATGAGAACTATTCTCAAAACCATTTGCTTTTTTTACTTTTTTGCTTATATTAAAACTAATAGTTCTAAAAAATAATTTATGAAAACTCATTTTTATACTGATGAAATTATAGAAATATGTAACTGTAAACATTTATCAGTAGAAGAAATATATGAAAAAATTTTAAAGAAGTTTCCTGATGCGGGGAAGTCTTCTATTTATAGAAATGTTGAAGAATTAGCTAAATCATGAGATATTAAAAAAATTATTTGAGTATGAAAAAAAGCATATTTTGAAAAAAATATTTGAAATCATATACATTTAATAGATAATAATACTGGGAAAATAATAGACTTAGATGAGAATATAAAAGTTCCAAATTTACCGAAAAACTTTACAGCTTCAAATATAGATATAAAAATATTTTGAGAATTTAGTTTATAAAAAATTAAAAATAATATTATGAAAAAAAAGTATTCATTAGCTTTGTGATGATGAGCTGCAATATGACTTTTGCATATTTGAGTAATTAAAAGTATAGAAGAAAAAGGATTAATTATAAATGAAGTATCTGGTACTTCTATGTGAGCAATTATTGCTTCTATGTTTGCTTTAGGGAAAACTTCTAAAGAAATGGAAGACTTTGCAAAAAGTATTAACTTTTTAAAATTAATTGATGTTGATTTAAAAAATTGATTACTGAAATGAAATAAAATATATAAAAAACTTGAAGAAGTATATTGAAATACAAAAATTGAAAATTTAAATATAAAATTAAAAATAGTAGCAACAAATATAGAAACTTGAGAATTAAAAATATTTAAAAAATGAAAAATAATTGATGCAGTTAGAGCAAGTATTAGTTTACCATGAATTTTTATACCACATAAGATAAAAACTAATAATTATATAGACTGAGGAGTAATAAAAAATCTTCCTATTGATGTTTTAGATTGAAAAAATGTTATTGCAAGTAGTGCTTTACAACAAATAGTTTGACCAATAAAAAGAACAAGAAAGGTTATGTGATTTGATTTTAATGTTTGATTTTTTAATTTAAATTTCCAAATTTTACAAAGATCATTATTATTGATGATGAAACAAAATGAGGAATCTTCAATAAAGACAATATGAAAAAAAATTATTGTCATAAAAGTTGATACTAGTGATTTTGAAGTATATAATTTTAATAAAGTTGATGAATTATTAAAATGTTGATACAATGAGGCTAATAATATTTTATAAGAATAAAAACAATGAAAACAAAAAAGAATAAAGTTATAAATAATCATGTTAATATATATAGTATTACTACCTTGATAATACTTATAATTTATGTTATTGGATTAATTCATTTTTTAACACAAACACATAATGAAATAAAGAAAATTTATACTGATATTTGAAACAAACAAACTGAAAATAATTATTTGAGAGCTGAAATATTAAGGTTAAAAATAGAAAAAATGAATTTTATTTTTAATTTAGATCATGAAACAGATAATTCAATTTATAAATTTGTAACTTCAACTAAATCATTTAATGATAAACAATATACTCCAAATGATTTAGAAAAAATTGAAAGTAAATTTATTTTTGATACAAAATGATGAAATCAAATTTTAAGAAAAGAAGCAAATAAAGCACTTCAAAAATTAGGGTGAGCTTTTTATAGAAAATTTAATAAAAAATTATCTGTAATTAGTGCTTATAGAAGTTATAATTATCAAAAAGGTATAAAAAATTGATGATGCCCTGATAATTTTTGTGCAAAAGCTTGATTTTCTGAACACCAATCATGATTGGCTGTTGATTTATTAGAAGTTTCTACTGTTGATTCTTGGACTAATAATTTGGATCTGACATGATATTTTAATTGGTTAAATCAAAATGCTAATATATATGGTTTTCATAATACATATCAGAAATGATTAAAAGTTGATTGATACGAAATTGAACCTTGGCATTGGAGATATTTATGAGAAGAATTTGCTACATATTTGAAAGGGAACAAATTAACAATTGCAGAGTTTTATAAGCAACAGTAGTGATTAATTATGGCAAAAAAAAATAGATTACAAAATAAAAAAAGACAATCAGTAAAAACATGATTTCATAGAAAGAAAAAAGTACAAAGGTGAAATTATGTCGTAAGAGATGAATATGCAATAAAAGCAAGAAAAGCAGGATATAGAGCAAGAAGTGTGTATAAATTACTTGAAATACAAGAAAGGTTTAATTTAATTAAGCCTAATTATTCGGTTATAGATATTGGATGTGCTCCAGGTAGTTTTTTGCAAGCTATTAGAAATATTGTAAGAAAAAAAACTATTATTTGAGTAGATTTAAAAGAAACAAAACCATTTTCATATCCAAACGTGTCAACAATTGCTTGTAGTATATTTGACTATGATGAATTATCTAAACAGGTTATAGATATAATTTGAAATGATCAGTTTGACCTAGTTACTTCTGATATAGCACCAAACACAACAGGAAGATTTGATGTTGATCAATATGCTTCTGTAGAACTAAACATAGAAATATGTAAATTTTCTGACAGATTTTTAAAAAAATGAGGTAATATGATACTTAAGGTATTTAAATGAGAAGATTTTAATGATTTAGCAGTAGAAGTTAAAAAAAGATTTAAAAAAATGACTACTTTTAAGCCTATGGCTTGTCGTGATAGCTCACATGAAGAATATGTTATTTGTTATGGGAAAAAATAATCCATCCGGTCTTCGACCACCTTCCTTTAATACTAAAGGAAGGCTTACTGTTGTAGTTTTATTTATTTTTTAGTTATGACTATTAGAAAAATAATTATATAATTTTTTTTAAAAAAAATCTATAAAAAAGGCTTCCTTTAGTATTAAAGGAAGCTCCCGAAGGGTGAAGGATTATATATTCAACTCTTTCTCAATTTCATCATTTATATCTTTTTGCATAGCAATTTGTTTAATAAATTTTTTTCTATTTTTCTTTTCTTTTTCTTTGTTCCAAAATGTATTTGAAATATTTATTATTGGTATTATGTAATAAATAAATGTTATTAATAAAACTATTGATAGAGTTAAAATAGAATATTCTACAAGAGAGTATTCAGTTAATAATTTAATATTACTTATAACATCGGAAGATGTTATGTATTTATATTCAAATCAAATCATATGTTTTATTAACAATTATTTTATTTCTGTAAGCTCTCAAGTAACTAATAGTCTATTTAAAGTAGTTCAAATAGGCCAACAAGTCATTAAGCTAATTTCTGATACATCTTTTTTACTTTTTAAAACAGATACATCCCCTGGAGTAATAACATTTTTTTCTCTGATTTTGTAAATATATTTTCTTTGTTCGTAGTATACTATTACTTCATCATCAAATTCAACATTATCTAAAAGAGCAAATACGTCATTATAGTCTCATTTCATCCATGGGAAGTTTGATGAATGTCAAAATATAAAACTAATTCAGTCGTCTCAAGGTTTAGCACTTCCAGGATATCTAATAATACCATTTTCAAGTTCATCCATAAAAATATCATTTAATTCACTTTCTCCTTCTATATTTCTATTTTTAATATCTAGTAAAGGTATACTTTTTCCGATTCTAGGAATTATAACTCTGTTTTCATAAGGAGTTATTTCAATATTAAAATTTATATTTTTTTTGTCTTGAGTTTTTTTCATTTGTTTAATAGAGAGCTTTTCATCTTTTTCATCTTTTTCTAGTTTAGTTATCTTTTCTTCTGAATATTTATTTTTAATATTTGAAGCCTCTACTGATGAAATTAATTTTTGACTTGTGGCTTGCATTTCTGATCTGAATACATAACTTCTTGCAATACTAATATATGCACTGTAGTTTGTTGTTATCATTAAAACTCAAAATATTAGGCTTGAAGTTAATAAATATTTTCCAAAAAATATTAATGAACTAAAAATAGTATGTTTTTTTTCTGTTATTTTAGGTTCTTCTATTGTTTTATTTTCTCATACAATGTTATTTTGAAGAATTTCATTTTCTTTAATTATTTCTTCTAATACATTAGTAGTTTCAATGTTATTTTCATTAGTACCAAAAACAGCTTCTAACTCTTTTAAAATATCATCATTTTCATAATCTTTGTTTGTCATAGTTTTTTTTTATTTTTATTTTTGTTTTTTAAACTTATTTAGTTATATAAATTTTATCATATAAAAAATATTAATGCAAAAAATGTAATAACTTTTTAAAAGAACTTGAAATATATCTTTTTTTATTTATACTTGAAAGTAGTTTAGATAGATTAGAATTAAAAAAAACATGGCAAAAAAATTCGAAAAGAGTTCAGGGGGAATTGTATATCGTAAAAATGGTAATAAAATTGAAGTTCTTCTATTAAGATGGTTAAATGCAAAAAACAATGAAGTATATGTTATTCCAAAATGACATATAGAGGATTGAGAAGTTGCAAAAGATACTGCAGTTAGAGAAATAAGTGAAGAAGCAGGATTATCTGTTCATGATTTAGAAGTTATTAAATTTGTTACAAAATTAAATTATACATTTACTGCCTGATATCTAGAAAACAATCCTGTAATTGACAAGGATGTTTATCTTTTTTTGGTTAAATATAAATGAAACCAAAATCCAATAGTACAAAAAGAAGAAAGATTTGTATGATATGAGTGGTTTACACTTGAACAAATTAAAAAAGTTAAGGTTATGTTTGATCTTCATGCAATAATCTGAAGAAACAAGACATTTTTTATTTAATAAAAAAATATAAATGATAGAAATATATAATAAAAGTTGAGTTATAACTTTGGAAGATAAGTCTATAAGTAAAATAGTTTTTGATACTAATAGTTTAGATGTAAAAATAGATGAACTAAGTGTTGTTCATCCAGGTGAATTTGAAAAATCAGGGATTTTATTAGTAGTAAAAGAATATAATAATACTTTGTTTTATAGTTTTACTATAGATAAAAAGCAAGTTGTAATAGTTACTGATGATAAATTTGAATTAAAGGAAGAAATATTATCTTTTTTTGGTGATGTAGATGTTTTGGTTATAATTTGATCAAAAGAATCTGCTAAAATATATGAAAATATAGAAGCTAGGGTAGTGGTACCATATTGAGAAGGAAAATCTGCGTTTTTAACAACACTATGACAACATATGGAAGAAGTTGATAGTTTTAAAGTAAAATGAGATTTTTCTATAGATTCAACTGATTTTGTTAATTTGAAATAAAAAATTGTAAAAATATATAAACTGTGTATATTATAATAGCTGACAAACTATCGTGTCAGTTATTTATTTCCACTATTGGGTTTAAAACCCCTATCTTTAGATAGCTAACTGTTAGGT
>CAZGNU010000075.1:0-6031 GCA_964527325.1 uncultured Candidatus Peribacteria bacterium
CCTCACATCTAGTGTGAGAAGATCTCTCTTTAATTTCTTAACTTAATGACATTGTTATCAAAAGGGTGTTTTTATCATTATTCTGTTTCGTATTCTAATCCATATCCAAATGGGAATAGGAAATCGTTTGGATCATAACTGTCTGAATTTGAGTTTTCACCAAATGTTGATGAGTCATAATGCCAGACAAATGGTGTTTTTCCTGTAAAGTCATAATCACCAAATACTACATCTGCGATTCCGTTTCCACCTTCACTACCTGGTAACCAAGCTGCGATAAATGAATCAAAGTGTGGTAGGATGTCATCAATTAACATTGGTCTACCTGATAGTAGAATACCTACTACATTTTTACCTTGTGCTTTTGCGTCAATTGCTTGTTGGATTGCTGCTGCATTTCCGCTATGCGCATTTCTACCTGATGTGATTCCTAAATCACTATCATCACCATGGTATTCTGCGTATGGGTTTTCAGCTAACACTACAATTACAGTATCTGCTTCAGCTATTGTATCAACTAATGTTCCAGAGAAGTTTTCTAGTGCTGCTTCAAATCCTTCATAGATAGTTGTTGATCTTGCTTCTTTTCTATATTGTGCAAATCCTGCTTCAAATGAATTTGCAGGGTCTACTGCACCTTGCCAACCTAAGCTCCATCCTCCAAACATTAATCCGAAATCATCAGCACCTGGACCGATAATTGCGATTTTTTCTGTTTTAGCTAATGGTAAAGATTGATTATCATTTTTCAATAAAACTAATGATTTACGTACAGCTTCTCTTGCGATTTCTAAATGAGATGCATCTGCGTGTAATTCTGGTTGGTATCTGAAGATTTCTTCTGTGAATAATCCTCTTTTATATTTAACAGTTAGGATTCTACGAACTGCATCATTGATTCTTTCTTCACTAATGTCTCCGTTATTGTATCCTGCAAGGATATCATCATATGCTGCTTTCCAATCATGTGGTTCCATCAACATATCAACACCAGCGTTTACTGAGTCTACAACTTGATCGTAGTGATTTCCTGGTAATTGATGAATTGCATCGTAATCTGATATGATAAATCCTTCAAATCCTAATTCATCTTTTAATACTGTTTGAATCCAGTATTCTGAACCATGCATTTTATCTCCATTTATAGAAGAATATGAAATCATGATTGTATCTACATCTGCATTGATTGCATCAATGTATGGTGGTAAATGAATGTCTCTTACTTCTTGTTCTGTCAGTAATGCATTTCCTTGGTCTGAACCATTATTTGTTCCACCATCTGCGATAAAGTGTTTTGCACAAGCACTTAATCCTGCATTTTGTAATCCTGTGATGAATGGACCAGTTAAGTTTGAAACGATAGCTGTATTCTCACTTAAACTTTCGTATGTTCTACCCCATCTTGCATCTTGTGCGATACTTACTGCTGGCATTGGTCCAAAAACTGTACATCTAGAAGCACTTAGATTACAAACTTGAGCTCCATCACTGAATTCATTATTGATTTTATGTCGTTCAAGATTGCTGAGTAATCAATTTCTAGACTATGGTAATTGGGATTGCATTGTTAAATATCAAAGTCTCATTTTATGATTCAGGTAAGATTAATCCTCCATAATTATCTTGTTGGTCCTCAAAAATTTGATTTATATCGTAATTATCCAATTTAACATTATGAAAAAATACTAATTCATCATTAAAAATGGTAACATATACAACATAAATATCACCTAAATTAGGTTCAGGTAAAAATGCTGTTTCTTCAGTTCCTAGTATATAATCAGGTCCTAATCCAAGATTATCTAATTTGATTGATTCAGGTATATCATCAGCGTTATTCCTTACAATTTCAATTAAATTATATTCGTATTCCCATACTATCCAGCCTGAATCGGAGATAGTCTCATCCATTTCTTCTCCAATCTCTACTACAAGTATAATATCTGTACATTCATATGAAGCACAGAGTACTTCAGAGCTAGTAACACATCCCGATAATATAGAAACTAAAATAACTAAAACCCCAAATAAACTAGTTCTCATTAATCTTCTATTCATTATAATCACTCCCATATCCAATAATACATGTATTTATCACAAGGGCCTAAATCAGTGAGTGATCGTACCCCTTGAACCATTACATTATTTGAATTTTCACTATAGATTATATCATCATTTCCCGATGAATTAAACTCATTCATTCCTAAAACATGACCTAGTTCATGTAAAAGTGTTTTAATTCTTTGATCTTCAGTCATTGATGCATAATACACTTCATCTAAAACGATTGTATTTAATGCAAAATTTGTTTGAGCTACACTGTAACCTTCAAGTTCTCCATCAAAAATATGTAAATTTAAAATAGGGATTCTAACACTTGTCTCATCAAAGTAAATAATTGACATTTCATTCCAAATTCTTATTGCCTCATCATTGATCATACGAATAGATGAGATATCAACACTATAATCTCCATCGATATCATCATACAAACAGCTTTGATTATCCAATGTCATATCACAAAGCATTCTAATAGGACCTCTATCTTTAAGTGGTACATCTTCAATACATGCTTGAACACTTATACTACTTGAGTAGAATAGCGCAAATAGAATTAATAAAACAATACTTTTCTTCAAAATATTTCCTCCTTTTTTATTTGATACTTCTATTGTATAATAAGGTAATGAAAAATAATGTCCCGGATTTGCGACATTGTGAACTTTTAGGAGGGACTGTATGACTATTATTCAAATACTAGATAAATTAAGAGATGAAAGAAACATCACCATCACAGACTTTTGTGATGGAGTTTGTTCAAGATCTAATTACTCAAGATATCTAAATCATAAACAAAAAATCCCTTATGATATATTAGAACAACTTAGTATTAAACTAGGTTTATCCATCATGCATATACTAAGAGATTATAATGACACAAATACATTGAAACAAGATATAAATCAATTAATAGTGGAACTCCAAAATGATAATACCAAACAAATTAAAAAATTATTAGATACTATTGATTTGAACAATATAATGGATTCTTACTACTATCAAATTTATACTTATGCTTTATATAAGTATCAATACTTAACTAAAGAAATATACTACCAAGATTATTATCAGAAGCTACATGATATAGTTGAATACATCTTTAATCATGATTATCCTGAGCCAAGCAGTTTTGAATACATCATATTACATCAACTTGCGACTTTAGAAGTTACTTATGATAACTTTTCAAATAAAGCAATAATGATACTAAAAGACATCCTACAAAACAGTTCAATCAATACCATTCATTCAGAGAATGCCAACTTCCATTTGCCAACCTTTATGGTTGTAGCAAAACACTTAGCAATCAAGAAAGACTATGACAGTGCTATGAATATCGTTAATCAAACAATAAAATTATCACTTGAATTTAATGCTTTTATCATCTTAGATTCAGCATACTATTTAAAAGGCATATTAGAACTGATTAATGAGCATGTAGATCAGGCCATAAAGTATTACAAACTATGCTTATATATCGCATTAAGCAAACAAGACAAATCATTATTCGACTTCTATAAAAAGGTTATCCTAAAAGATTTAAATGGTTTAAATATTGATATTAACACAATTCAAAATATCAACTACTAGACAGAACATGTTTCTGTCTTTTTTTCTATTTACTAACCTGTAAATGAACGCCTAGAGTAAATCGTGTATTTTGAAATGGAATCGTGTAGAAATTTAGCGACTTTTCGCAAATGACGGTAATTTCAAATGCTATTTCTAGAAATTATTTAAACTTACAGTAATGGTTCCAAGTACAATTATTAACCTTATGTTTTCAACTGATGAAATTAGTTCTACATTTTCGAACTCTCGTAAATCAAACTGTATAACCACTTTATATTCAACTCCCGAAACGAAAATTTCTTCAGTTAAATCAACAATATCTACACCATCAACTTGAACATTGAAATCATCATCTAACTTTAAAACTTCTCCGAATCCGTCACCAATTGCATAAGCCTGCTCATTTATAAAAAGTTCTAAGCTTATTGGTCGGATAATATCTTCCAAAGAGGTATCTTTAGAAAGTACTACAGTTAACTCAAACTCTAATGTTGAATCATCAACATATACATCTTCAAAAGTATAACCCTCTTCTGGAGATTCACCAGGAAAATATGAATATATTACTTGAGGTGTACAAGCAGACAATAATACAAATGAAATCCCTATCAGAAAGTATCTTAATAATTTAATCATATTTTCACCTACTTCTCAACAACAAAACTTCCTAATATTGTTCCACCATTAACACCATTAAAATCATAGTATGTTGCAGTAGAGTTATGACCATCTCTTAATTCGAAAAAATCTTTATAATACTTAACATTTACAAAAAGTATTCTTTGTGTTCTAACAAATATATCATAACCTGAAATCATCATCAAATGATTACCATAAGTACTACCAATTGTTCCCCAGATAAGAGCTTCACCGTCATCAATTCTACTTGTCACAGTACTCATACTCCATATTTCTATTACTTTGAATCTAGTAGAATAACCATTGTTGCTCATAACATTGTTAAGTATGTCCCTTGTTTGCCAACTAGTTAAACCTTCTACCTTGCCAGTAACATTTATCGATTCTTGTCTTGTCTCAATATATAAGTATGACCATCGTCTCTGACTACCATTGTCCTCAGTATCATATATTGAGTAACCTCCCTCACTTTTCTTTTGATTGTATAATGCAATCTCTTCCGTAGACGGATCGTAGTATCTGTATGTTTTACCATATGGAAGACTATAGTAACTTCTTTCGTATCTGTAATGCATTAAAAGGTTATAAGCAGCTAATACTCCACAATTCCCCTCTGACATCCCATTTTTGATATATACAGAATGAGGCCATTGAGATTGTCCGGTCATAGTTGAAGCATTCTCCGACTTATATATTCTATAATCATCGTGATACTCATCTCTAACATAAGCCTCAGCATCAGTAATGTATCCTCCACTATTTACACCATTTATAGTAGTATCATATCCTCCATACATAGGTAAATCATCAACTGATTCTCTAACAATACCATCATAAGAGAATCCACTTAGAACGTCATAAACAAGATTGCTTTTAACAAAATCATCATTTAAAGACATTCCTTCAACCTCAAATTCATAAACCGTTAAATTCTCACCAGTTACAACATATCCATTATGTCCATTAAAATCTATGTAAACACCTTGAAACACATCACTTACTTCATTAATTTCAATGTCATAAAACTTGCAACTATTAATGTTTCCTTCACCCGTTTTATCTATTGCATACTCATTAATTTCATCAAGTCGATTGCAAATTACTTGAGCAGATTCAAGAGGTGGTAAATAAACATAATCCTCAGCTGATACACTAACACTTGCTGATGCAGCAACTAATAAACTAAGAGTGATAGCTATTACTAATCTTTTCATAAAAACCCATCCCTTTTCTATTTTATAGTTCAATTATATAGTAAGATAATCAAAAACAATGTCCCGGATTTGCGACATTGTGAACTTTTTGGAGGAATTTTATGACCATTATTCAAATACTTGATAGATTGAAGTCTGAGAGAAATATAACGATTATAGATTTTTGTTATAGTATATGTTTTAGATTTAATTACTCAAGAAACCTAAATAACGAACAAAAAATTCCATCGAATATTCCTGCGAACTCATTTGAATTATTATATTTTGTAGCAACTATTTTTAGTAATTCCACTATAATTTAAATTAATCGTGTAAATTCATTTTAAATCGTGTATTTTGAAATGTAATCGTGTAGAAATCCTATACTATATACCAAAAACCGAGAAAATCAAAGCGTTTATTTGTCTTTCAAATTATACCAAAATAGAGAAACGGACCTATATAGCGCAAAAAAAGGTTCGATAACTTGTATCAAACCTATGCATTCAATATGGAGCAGGTGATGAGAATCGAACTCACACAATCAGCTTGGAAGGCTGAGGTTC
>CAZGNU010000076.1:0-6014 GCA_964527325.1 uncultured Candidatus Peribacteria bacterium
ATATGTATTAAAAATCGTAACAAACGTAACAGCTTCTGGCCATTTTAATATACTTCTATTCTTTTCTAACTGGATTAATGTTTTTTTACTAACCCCTATTGTAAGAGCCATTTCTTCAAGAGTCATACCAATATCTTTTCGTATCAATTCAAGTTTTTCTTGAACAATCCTACAAAACTCAATTTTATTCATTATACTCACTCCTATCAAAAGTGTAATTTTACACCATAGTGTAATTTTACACCTTTTTTTGGATTCTGTCAATAGTGATATGGGGTTATTAAAAAGACACTATAAATAGTGCCTTAATCTTTGTATAATGTATGTATTAATTCAACGAGTTCTTCTTTGGTAACATTGTAATCTTTACAAAGTTCTACTGATTCCTTAATAAGTCCTTTTATCGATTCGATTTTTTTCTTATTAAGAGTAGCTTTTGTATTTTTCTTAACATAGGATCCTTTTCCTTTTATTGTGTAAATGAATCCATTTCGTTCTAGCATTTCCCAAGTCTTCTTTATTGTAATAATACTTACTCTTATTTCTTTTGCGATGGTTCTCATTGAAGGTAATGCATCATCTGACTTTAAATCTCCATTGATAATTTGCGATGATATTTGATCGTATAATTGTTGGTATATTGGTGTTTGTGATGTAGTCCTAACAACGATATTTTTCATCGATCGATTTTTTCATACCTTTTAATTGATATTTGAATTGCGATAACTGTTAACATTATTCCTACTAATACCCCAACAAATAAACTTATTAACTGTGTTTGTGTTTCTCCTTCTAATAATGTACTCATAAACTCATATTTAATTACTCCATACTCAATGATTGCAGCGAAGATTAATGTAGTTACTGTCCCTGTAATTAGTGGTCTTCCGAAGAAATAACCTGTTTTAAAGTAGTACGGTAAAAAGCTAATATTGAATATTCCATACATTGCAAATCCTACTGCGAATAATCCATAACTTGGATCTAAAGAGAAGTTCCAAATTCCGTATAGTCGGTTGTTGATAACTGCAAAAATTACTGCGAATATAATATGTGTTAACTCAAGTGCTACTAATGCAAGTGCTTTTGATTTCACAATGTCTTTTCTAAGTACTGGAAGCATTGCTATAAAATTATAATCCTCATTTGATAAATAGGATGAGTACACTTGTGGTACTGTAATCCAAAACAGATACATAAACACTATTGTGTAAAACCACTGTGGGATAAAGAACAATACTGCTAATAAAAGTGGTAGAAAGAAAAAGAAACTGTGAATTGAAAGTTTTAATTCTTTATATAATAAATTTTTCATTATCTTTCCTCCTTTTGTGCATGGTATATCATGATTTCATCTAAAGATGGTTGTCCTATATTAATCGGTAATCCCTTAGATTTACTTGTTTCTATTAAACCATTAAATCCAAGTGAATTTGACTTATATGAAACAAGTTTGTTCTTTACTTTTTCTAGTTGATCATTCGTACCATTTACAACTCTGTATTTATCGATTAAGTCATCTTTAGAACAACTTTCGATAATTGAACCTTTTTGTATGAATGTTACATAATCAGCACATTTTTCTAAATCGCTTGTAATGTGAGTTGAGAATAAAATACTAACTTCTCCTTCTTCTATAATTGATTGGAATACTTCTAATAATCCATCTCGTGCAACTGGGTCTAAACCACTTGTTGGTTCATCCAAAATTAATAATTCTGCATGATGTGATAACGCTAATGAGATTAAGAATTTTAATTTCATACCTTTACTTAACTCATCTACTCTTTTATTAGGATCTAAATTAAATTTCTTTAATAGGTCTTCATAAACTTCATTGTCCCATTTATCATAAAATCGTTTATATACATTTGTGATTTCTTTGATTCTACGTTTTGGATAAAATACATCTCCAGACACATATCCTATTCTTTTTTTAATTTCTAACTCATCTTTATCAATATCTAACCCAAGAATAGACACACTACCACTTTCTCTGTTCACTATATTTAATATAGATTTTATGGTTGTAGTTTTTCCTGCGCCATTCTCACCTATAAACCCCATAATATATCCTTTTGGGATTTCAAAACTTACATTATCTAATGTGAATGATTCATATTTTTTTGTTACATTTTTTATTTCTAAGCTATTCATACTGACACCTCCACTGTGTATATCGTACATACACAGTATACACTCGATGTTTTTTATTTGTCAAGAAATAAAGCATAATATTATAAAATTAATTTTCTCATGATTACATCATGAGGAATTCAGAAAAAAAAACACCTACTTGCGTAAGTGTTTTTGTTTTATTCAAATACTGAAACTGTTCTTGTAATGATTGCTTGATTGTTGCTTTCGTCTGTTACTACATATTCAACTTCGTATACTCCAACTGTATCAAGTAATATGTTTGAATTAACTTGTATGGTTGGTGATTGATCGTAGTTGTCTGTTACTGTTACTCCTGAATCTGTCCATGTTGTATTTATTTGAACATGATCAACTCCTATGTTTAATGTTACACTTGGTGCTGTTTGGTCTGTTACAAATACCATTCTTTGACAAGTATATAATTCGTTTCTAACTTCTTTTTCATACGTTATTATATATTGTCCAACAGTGTCAGCATCAAGATTGTTTTCTACAAGTTCCATTTCATATGAGTCGCCTTTAAATAATAATGTGCAGCCTTTTACTTCATACTCTGAGTATACTTCAATCGTGTCTACTGATTCTTCTAATTCAAATGAATATTTACCTGAACAACTTGTCAGTGTAAGAAGAAATAGTAAGCTTATTATAATCTTTTTCATACGTAATCTCTCCTTTTTTCTACAATTGCATATATGTCTAATGGTATGCTTGGATCATATACATAGATATATTGTGAATACGTGATTTGTTGTTCACCTAATGTGTAACTATATACTACTTCTAGAATTCTTGCTTCTGTGCTATCTATATTTGATGCATCAAAGTCCATCATTTGTCCATTGACATAACAGTCACCTATATTTATTGGATCATCTATTGTTTGAGATGAGTTAAATGGATCACATGTTATTTCATATGATTCATTTACTGGTTTCACTGTGACGATTCTTATAAATGTTGTAGTGTTTCCTGATGTATCTGATACTTCATATGTGATTATGTAATTACCAGGTTTAGTTGTATCTACTTCACCTGTGACTACTAAATCCATTGTTTCTGAGAAATTATCTATGTAGTTCACACCATTATCTATCCAAGTTTCACCTACATAAATAGTATCCATATTTGGATTAAATGTTACGGTTGGTGCTTGTGTGTCTACTACTTTTATTGTTCTAAAAATAAGTTTTTGATTCCCTGATGAATCGGTTACTACATATGTAATGAATGATGTGTTAATAGTATCTGTTACTACTGAACCTCTTATTTCTACTGTAATATCTTCTTCAATATCATAGTTATCACTAAATTCGATATAAGGGTCTATGAACTCAGTTCCTACCTCAAGAATCATTAAGTTATCACCAATTAGTGAAACCGTTGGTGCTTCTGTATCAACTACATATACTAATCTCGTTTTTGTCAGTATTACTGTGTTTGTTGAATCTAGTAAGTTATATGTTACTTCATATTGTCCTAATAACTCATCATTTACTGTTGAGATTGTTTCAATTGTATAACCGGTTGTATCTTCCCCTTTTACAGTTGCTCCTTCATCGATGTATTCTGAACCTACTTCGTGGTTTATTAACATTTCACCTTGAACATCAATACCTACAAATCCTTCTGCTTCTATTTCAACTGCGAAACCAAACATGTCATCAACATATGGATCGCTATCTAATGTTATGAATAAATATTCATTATTAAATTCAAGTAATAAGCTTTGTAGTTCTGTCCCTGTATATGTTGTTGTGTTTGTTCCATCAAACACATGGACATAATCATAATCATCTTCTAACTCACTTAGTTCATCGAAAATCACATCATAAATCATTGAGCTGTTGAACTCTAGATACCATGTGATGTCTTTTAGATTACCATATGGTTCGTGATCACTTTCGATTACTTCTGTGAATGTAAATGTATCTTTTATTTCGTATAAGAATTCACCGTCTTCATAAATCGCTGCGATTACTACATTTGAATCCGCAGTGATCTGAATATCTTCACCATTATATAGTGTAGAGGATGTTGTTGGTGATTCACCGTTTAATGTGTAATATGCGTCATAGTTTTCTGGTAAGTTATCAATATTAACTGTATAGTTCATTAAATCTGAATCAAATAAAACTAGATCTCTATATCGGAAATCATGATCGTTTGTATTCACATTAATTGATGGTGTGAATTCAACATCAAATGTGATATATCCATCATGTTCTATAACATTGTCTATTTTTAAATCAATTATTTTACCATAGCTACTAAACATTGCCGTACTTGTCCCAATACCCATTTCAGTAATAGCATTGTCTTGTGTAATTGCCGCAAACTCAGGTGATCCATTACTGTCTTCTGATACGTCAATCACAACGATTGGTTCTTCTGTATCATCCATAAAAGGTCTGAATACAAATACTTCATCTGCCGCATGTCCTGCGTCATTAAAAGAACCTGATTCGTTTCCTTCAATTGAGGTGTTTACTCTATAAACGATTAACCCTGAATCTGTTAATTGGTTTTCATATAATCCGTCATTATCTCTATACTCTATATAAACCCATTCATTTTCAATTCCTGTGAATATTTTATATAAATTATTTGGACTATCTTGAAGAGGATATAATGTATATGAACCTGTTTCTGTGATTTCATCTACAGTATCTATCCATCCACCATATTTATATTTCATATATCCTAACATGTGTGAAGGATAATGGCTTGAATTATCCATTAATCCCCAGTTACCTACTGGGTTAATATTTTGAAATAATTCATAATGATATAAATCTGGTGCTCCAATCAAGTGGAATGTTTCATGTGCTAACACACCTACATCTACTCGCACTTCATACCCTCTATTATTACCTAGTAATTCAAACGTGTACGTATATGCATATACACCATTTATCATAGGTGCATCATCTGCGAACCCTGTATCTGTGGCATATGTATACAGTTCCCATTTATGTGGCCATAATACAGAGTTCCAACCTGTATCTTCTCCACTAATCATAAATGTTATACTATCAATTTCTGAATCGTTATTTACATCTAGATCTAGTGTATCTGGAACTAGATTGTTCTCATCAATATAATCTACAGCTCTCTTTAGTAAATTATGCTCTCGTTCAGTTGAATTCGCATCAGTTGCTCCATTTGTGTTTGAATCAGCATCATACGGTTCATAATATGAACGTGGATAAATATCCGTGTAATAAATAACATTTGTTTCATCTGAAACCAAGTAACTATCTATTGTTAATTGGTCGTAAGAGGCTTCTAAATAATAGTCTCTTAAACTCATCATATCTACACCATTGAACATATCTTCATATTCTTGCAATGTAAATGGTGCTTGGTAATCTTCTTCATCACTAAAACGTATAAAAATTACTATGTTTTCAAAGTTGTCTTGGCCTACTAATGAATCCCCAGAAACAACAACAGAGCTAACAAATAAAAATAATGGTAATAGTGATAATACTACTAGTACTTTTTTCATGTATCTCTCTCCTAAATCAAAATCTTAATACCCCATAGATTAATACATTTTTTATAATAATAACCTAACAATTAATTATAATTCATATTGGTAAAAATAGATACACTTTTATGAGTCTTGACTCATATGTAAATTGAATTATATCAATATCTATTTTAAGAGTTTTATACTCATATATTAAATTGACCAGAATAACTATTAAAATTGTGTGTGTCCATTATTTTTAGTTAGGTAGTGTTTTTGTCTTTATCATTTCATTTTTTTGTATAAAAAAACACCCTTATCAAAACAATGTCATTAAGTTAAGAACTGACATTGAGAACTAAAAGCAAAAAACGAGTAA
>CAZGNU010000077.1:0-3379 GCA_964527325.1 uncultured Candidatus Peribacteria bacterium
TCGTACAGCCTTCAGCCTAAATGTTTCTAGGTCGCTCGCCTCACTAACGTGAGGAGGGAAATGCCAAAAATGAAGGAAAATGTAGGCAATAAAAACGTAATTACCTGTCGGACCCCCCACTATGACAAGCTCAAAATCATAGCCGACAAAAAAGGGGTCAAGGTATCACAAACAGTACGGGAAATCATAGAACTGTACTTCTCTTTGGATTTCGAGAAGGCGGATCTGATGGTGGAGTTGGTCAAGGCCATGAGAACGGGGCTGAAAGATATGGAAAAATTTTCCGGACTGGCCGACGAGGTATCAGAGAAGTTCAGTAGCATGAAATCAGCAGAAAGTTATTATTTCCGAGAGATTAATCACAAGGTAGACCATCTGGTGGAAGTCATCTTAAACGTATTTGGACCGTCCAAAAAAGAAACAAAAGAAGATGTCCTTTTAAAACAAATAGGACTCACTAAATAACATGATTATCTTCAAGATCGGGACCAGGACAGAAGGTAACAGGAAAAGCATGTCAAAAACACCAAGCCTGGCACGGATCGGATACCTGGATCCTGATAAGTCAGAAGCTATCGACAAGAGCATGCGCAAAAGCCGCCTAGAACGCGATTCTAAGGAAACCCCTGGCCAGGATACTCAAAAAGAGATCGATGAGCTTAAAAAAGATATTAAAGCTGCTGAGGACCGGTTTAGAGGGCGAGATCAGGAGCATAAAATCTTTACTGAAGGCAGCCTTAAAAAAGAACTGGGGAGTAAGTGCTTTGACGATAAGACGAGAGAAGGGCGGATTGAGTTATTGCATCACGTTTGGTGCGACCGCCTCAAGAAAGAGAGGGTAAAAGAGCGGCATGTAGGGATCCGCAGCTTTATTTTATCCCCAGACGGTAAGCAGTTTAACGCATTGCACCCATCCGTTCAAAAAGAGGCCTTAAAACACACAATAAACAGATCAATGGATGATTTTAGGAATAAATACCTGGGGAAAAGTGATAACCTAACGTATGCCTATAGTTTCCATATGAGCAAGAGAGATAAAGATGGCCGGCCGCAGCCGCATGCACACATTTACCTATACCCCTACAGCGACCAAAAGAAATATATCAGCATGAACGCAGGGAAATATGACAAATCAAGAAAGGATATTAACTTAACCAGAAAAACAGAAGACAAGTTTATGTTATTAACCGAGAGAATGGAACATAATTTTGAGCAGGAGCTAATAAAAACCAAAGAAATATTAAAAGACCACGGCGGCAAGCTGGCAGAGCTAGAGCCAGCAATCAAGCGTGCCCAAAGTCTGTTTAATACAAAAGACAGGAGGCTAACCATATGAGACGCGGGTTGATGGCAGCAATATTTGCAGATAAGACAGCACACCTGGAAGATGAGAACGAGCCAGGTATTCCAGAGAGCGAGCGGTTATTTCGGAGAGAAAGAAAAATGGGGCTCCTCGTTAGGAAAGAATATGAAAAAGCCAAAAGAAGAGCGGACAAATACCACGCGATGGCACCTGGATTTGCGTTTTTCCTTATGTCAGGCCTTGCATTGTGGTTTTATGCATACAAGACCCCACAACCAGGTTTTGGCGGGATGGAGTTCTCACGATCTCTATTGATTTTCGTAATGGCTTATCTAATCGAAAAGGGATATTTTCAATCAGGACGTATACGGGAGAAGAAAATGCGCGAAGCAAGACGACAGGAAGCAGAAGGTGTGTATCATGGTCGGTTTTTGTTTGATGACACTACCCACGGAACCGCCAGGTGGCTATCAAAGGAAGAGCGGCAGAAGCTTCTTAGTGTTGATAATGATGGGTTAGTTGTAGCCGCAGGAGAGACAACATATGAATCTATTAACGAGGAGCTTTCTTATAGGCATATTGCTGTAGTTGCTCCAACAGGAACAGGGAAAACTCAGCGATTTATCCTGCCAAACATTGTTAAAAAGCGGAATGCTAGTCAGGTTGTCACAGATCCAAGCGGGGAACTCTATAAACTGACATCTCTATATAACAAGCGCCAGGCGAGAACAAAGGTCAGAATATTACAACCATTCAGCCCGAAAGATTCGATATTCTGGAACCCGTTAGCAAGAGTAGAAAACATAAGCCAGGCTAAGCGCATTGCCGAGACAGTAGTTAGACAGATTCGAGGACAAAACACCTCTGACCCATTTTGGACACAGTCGGCGAGTAGCCTTCTTGCTAGTTTGATCATGCTATTAAAATGCTTTGATGAACAGAAAGACCGGGTTACAGCTGATGAGCAGTTGATCACCGATCTCGAAGGTGAGATAAAGCAGTTAGATGCGGAAATTATAAAGTATCCACCTGAGGCTTTCGATAAGTCCCGTCCTCTAATCCATGAACTTTTAGATAAAAAAGAGATCCTTGAGCAGGAAAAAGAAAAAAGAACAGTAAAAACCTACCTGTCATTTGCTAATGTCAGGAGACTGATGACGTATAGCAATGAGGATATAAAAAAATTAATCAATAAGCTGGACAGGTCCGGGCAGATAATAGAAGAGTATATGAGTGGCTATGGTAAAGCGACAGATAATACCTCTGGTGGAATCCAGGCAACACTGGCAACCGCGCTAAAAATATATGGGGATGAAGATGTGCGGGAGGTGTCCAGTAAACACAATTTCGATTTTGACCAGCTACGCAAAGAAAGAACAACACTGTACATAGTTGTCCCAGAGAGTAAGATAGCCTACGCGAGCCCTTATATAACACTTTTCTATCAACAACTGCTTGAATACTTAACGGAAAGCGATGGGCTTCCCGTTTACCTGTTGATGGATGAGTTCGGAAACTTAGGTAACATTCCGGATTTTGAGACTTATATTACTACCCTAAGAAAACGGAAAGTAAGCTGTAGTATGATATTACAGGATCCACAACAGCTTAAAAATATTTATAAGGAAAACTGGGAAACTATCTTCAATGGGGGTTGTTATTCAAAGCTATATTTCAGTGGACTAGAGATAGATGTGTGTAAGCGGTTATCAGACACCCTGGGAAAAGCCACTATCCGGGTGGTCAACGATAATATAGGCGTAAATACTAATATGGGTAGTGGGGAGTCAAACAGGGGCGGCTTAAGTAGTGGAAGCAGTACTTCTGCTGGGAATGGCCAGTCTTATGGTCAGTCATACGTTAGCCTAGAACGGCATTTGATGACTCCGGATGAAATTCGGACGATGTCTGAAGGGCGAGGAATATTTCTTTGTGGGAATAACCACCCTCTTATGGTGAAAACAAAACCGTTTTATAAAACGGAGGTTTTTACTGAGTATGTGTTTATTGCCAAAAAAATGGGGGAGAGTGGATACCATACAGCATCAGATGAGATGTCATATGACGTAGCGGATG
>CAZGNU010000077.1:3389-5739 GCA_964527325.1 uncultured Candidatus Peribacteria bacterium
AGAAACAGACTTGATCGATCTAATAAAGGGAGAATAGCCCATGTTCTATGATTTTAAAGACCGATTAACCGAGATAGACGGTATACAAAAAAAAATAGAGAGCTTTAGGCCACTAGAAGAAAATGCACGGGCTCAGTTAAAAGAGTTTTACCGAATAGGGCTGACCTATTCTAGCAACGCTCTGGAGGGGAACTCCTTAACAGAGACAGAGACTAAGATTGTCATTGAAGACGGAATTACCATTGGTGGAAAGTCTATTAAAGACCACCTGGAAGCCGTTGGGCATAGTGATGCCTACGACCTGATTTATAAGCTAGCAAAAAACGGAGAGATAACAGAGCATCATATCAAAGAGCTACATCGCCTCTTTTACCACCAAATCGATCCTGATAATGCAGGAATATACCGAAAGATCAAAGTCTTTATATCGGGATCGGATGTCATACTCCCTTCCCCGGGGAGGCTGGCTGAGCTAATGAGTAAGCTCGTTGAGCGACTGCCAAAACAAAAGGAAGATAATCACCCAGTAATATACTCTGCCATGCTTCATAAAGAGTTTGTGACCATCCACCCCTTTATCGATGGGAATGGGCGTACCGCACGATTGTTGATGAACCTCTCCTTATTGCAGGCAGGATATCCTATTACTATCATTCCTCCTGTGCTACGGGACGAGTACATATCCAGCTTGAGGAAGACCAACAGGGGCGAGGATAAGGATTTTATACTGTTTATCGAAAACATGGTGTACGAGAGCCAGAAAGAATATTTAAGGATGTTAGAAGCCCTCGAGGGACAGCCCTAAGCTTACATCAAGACCTATACTATCTGCATTTGATGGAAACCTGTTTAATCGATTTGATGAAGTAGAGGCAGCACTATACGTATTGTAATTGCAAAGAGCGTAACTCTTGTAAGAGTTTTTTTCTATGGTTGCTTTTAAAGACGTGGCCATCCAGGTATTCCAGTTCTTTCAAAATTTCAGCAACTCTGACTCGGTATTCTTGTTTCTTTTGCTTATCTTTTAAGACTTCTTCCTGGGATTTCCCGTCGGTTAGTAAGAAGATGCTGGTTTCCATGCTGGCTTTTTGTTGTTCCAACTCATGGATTGTTTTTTGGAAGGAATCTTTTTCATTGCGCAGAATTTCTACTGCAGATAACTGTTTACCAAGTTGACTGTCTTTTTCTCTGAGAATGTCGAGGAGCTGGAAAACATCATTTTTGCTTTCATCGACTGATAAAAACGGGTGATTTCCAGAATCAGATTTTACTAGTTTTGAATCGTCTCCCAAATCATCACCTTGCGAAGACAGGGTCTTTGCCAGCTCTTTTTTGATGCTTGGCAAACTATAACCTTTATCTTTGTATGGTTTAATCTGGTTAAAGATTGCAACAGCGTTATCGCTGTATAGTATGCTATTCTTATCTCCACGAGTGATGTAGTCGTCTAAAAACTCTGACAAGATAGGGAGACAACGCCTAATAAACTTAACCTGTAGTCCGGTGGCCCTGGAAAGCTCATCTATATTTAACATGGCAAACTCCTTGATATTATCTTGGTATACACTGGCAAACAATTACAATGCCATTATATCAATAGGCGATGATAAAATACAATAAATTGGCAGGCTAGATGAAACGACACGGAAACAAAATACAACTTTGGTAATCATCACCTTGATATGCTATCTACTATTTATTACAGACTTAGAGTAAATTAAGGCGCCCGATGGCAATTACAAATATTTAAAGAGGAGACGAAAAAATGCCAGACGAATTATTGCCAAGTGAACATATAAGGAACCGGATACATCTTATAAGAGGCCAACAGGTGATTTTGGATAGTGATTTGGCAGAGTTGTATAGAGTGGAAACATTTCGCCTAAACGAACGGGTAAAACGCAACAAGAAAAAATTTCCTGACGATTTTATGTTTCAGCTCAATCAGGAAGAGTTTGAAAACTTGACATCGCAAATTGCGATATCAAGTTGGGGAGGCTTGCGAAGGGCACCATATGCCTTTACAGAGCAAGGCATAGCCATGTTGTCTGGAGTATTAAACAGCGAGAGAGCCATAGATATTAATATCCAGATCATGCGTGAATTTGTCGCCATGAGACATTATTTGATAGATAAAAATGAATTAGAAAACGCCTTTATCGAAAAATATGATAAGTCTTTTAAGGAGGTCTTGGCTGCTTTCTATCAGCTATTGGAAACAAAATCTCCGCTGATTTCTGTTGGCGGCAATTTAACCAATTCAACTATAACAATTGGCGGCTCCACAAAATGGGACGATGAGGCTTACAAATTAATACAAAAGATCCTCGCAGATCTGGACGAGGTTAAG
>CAZGNU010000078.1:0-5482 GCA_964527325.1 uncultured Candidatus Peribacteria bacterium
GAAAAACGCTTATTGCAACTCTTGAAAAAAGTCTGTTTTCATATATGGTATCCCCGGCAGGGATCGAACCCACGCTAACCAAGGTCCGCGGCCTTGTGCTCTTCCACTGAGCTACGGGGACAGGAAGTTAAGTGCTAGTATTGTACTAATAAATATTTTTTTTCAAATTTTATTTTAAAAGCTTTTATTATAGCTTATATTTATTATACTATAAATAATAATATTAATAAAATTTTAGAAATGAAAACTCTGTATATTATTAGACATGCAAAATCTAGCTGGGATGATATAAATTTAGATGATTTTGATCGTTCTTTAAATAAAAGAGGAAAAAAAGATGCTGATTTAATCTGAGAAAAATTAAAAGAAAAAAAAGTATTTCCTGATGTTGTTTATTCTTCAAGTGCTAAAAGAGCTAAAAAGACTATCAAAAAAATTTCAAAAAAAATAGATTTTCCATATGAAAAAATTCATTTTGATAATTCGTTATATGATAATCATGCATGATGAATAGATTTTTATTTATCATACATTATGGAAATAAATGATAAACATAAAAGTGCTTTTTTAGTGTGACATAACTATGTTTGGACAGATTTGGCTAATTATTTTTTAAATAATCAAATAACAAATATTCCAACATCGTGAATAGTCTGCATTAAATTCGATATAAAATCATGGAAAGATATAGCATCTGATAATTCAAAATTAAAATTTTTTATTTATCCGAAAAAGTATCATAAAAAAATATAATTTTTTTTTGCTTTTTAAATATAAAAGTATATAATTCAAGTATATTATTGATTTATTTAAATTTATGGAAAATAATATACAAAATCTTATTTCAGCTTTTGAAGAAATAAAACAAACAAAAGGTAATTTTGAGTTTTGGAGTGCAAGGGATTTGCAAAAGTTATTGTGATATGTAGAGTGGAGAAATTTTAACTGAACTATAAAAAAAGCTCAGATTTCTTGTGAAGAGGCTTGAAATAGAGTAGATGAACAGTTTGTTGAAGTTAACAAACTGTTAGTATGATGACAATGAGCTGTTCAAAATGTACTTGATTATAATCTTTCTAGATATGCTTGTTATTTAATTGCTCAAAATTGAGATTCTAAAAAGCAAGAAATTGCTTTTGCTCAAGCATATTTTGCAGTTCAAACAAGAAAACAAGAAATTATAGAACAAAAGTTAATTGATTTAGATAGATTGAGAGCAAGAAAAAAACTTACTCTTACAGAAAAAGAATTTCAAGAGCTGGCTTTTGATAGATGAGTTGATTGAGTATGAATTTGAAGAATAAGAAGTAAATGAGATACAGTTTTGTTTTGATGAAATACTACTCAAAATATGAAAGATAAACTTTGAGTAAAATCATGACCATTAGCTGATGTTTTACCAACTGTTACTTTGAAAGCAAAAGATTTAGCTACAGAAGTTACAAATCATAATATGAAACATAAAGGTTTACATGGAGAAGAAAAAATAACTACAGAACATATAAAAAATAATGATTGAGTAAGAAAATATTTGGAAAAAAGCTGAATAAAGCCTGAAGAATTACCTGCAGAGGAAGATTTAAAAAAAATAGAGAGAAAAATTAATAAAAATGTTAAAAAAATAAAAAAAGATAAATATGAAAAATAGTTTATTTTTCATATTTATCTTTTTTTGCATTTTACATATTAAAAAATATAATTACAAAAACTAATTATTTACAAAAATAAAGTGGAACAAAAAACAAGTATAAAAGAAAATATTATCAAATTTGATAGATCAACTTTAGATAAAAGTATTGAGAATATTTTAAATGCTAGATTTACAAGTGATGAATTTCAAACAGAATCTTCAATGGATGATTTGCATGATCCGTATTTATTAAAGGATATGGATAAGGCTGTGAATAGAATTATTGATGCTAAGGAAAAAAAGGAAAGAGTTATTATTTTTGGTGATTATGATGTGGACGGGGTAACTTCTACATCTATTTTAATGCATTTTTTTAAAACTGTAGGAATACAAGCAAGTTATAGAATACCTCATAGAGTGAAAGATGGGTATGGTTTAAAAAAATATTTTATTGATGAATTAGCTGAAATAAATGTTGATTTGATCATTACTGTTGATTGTGGAATTCGTGATAATGAGACTATTAAATATGCAAAAGAAAAAGGGATTGATATTATAGTTACAGACCATCATGATGTGTGAAAAGAGATACCAAAAGATGCTGTAGCTGTTTTAAATCCTAAAAGAAAAGATTGTTTGTACTTGTATAAAAACCTAGCAGGAGCATGAGTTGCTTTTAAGTTGGTGCAGGCTTTGGCTATGGAATTTTTGTGAGAAAAGGAAGCTATAGAATATATTAAAGAGTCTATAGATATTGCTGCAATTTGAACTGTGGCTGATTGTATGCCTTTGACTTGAGAGAATAGAATAATTGTAAGAGAATGATTAAAACAAATAAAAAATTCTAGAAGTCTTTGAATTAGAAGATTGATAGAAGATAAAATAAATGAAGATTTAGATGCTGATTTGTTTGGTTTTCATATATGACCAAGATTAAATGCTGCTGGGAGGATGGATTCAGCTTATAAGGCTGTTAGTTTGATATTAAATAATACTTCAACAGTAAATAAAACTCTTATAGATATAGAAAAGTTAAATGAAACTAGAAAATATTTAACAAAAGAGTTTACAAATGATGCTATGAATAAAATAAACAGAGAAGATAATATTATTTTTTATATTTCTCCTGCTATAGAGCATTGAATTATTTGAATAGTAGCATGAAGAATTACTGAGCAGACAAACAAACCATGTATTTGTTTAAAAGATGAATGAGATAAACTAGTAGCTAGTTGTAGAAGTCCAGAATATTTTTCGATAATTGATGTTTTAGAAAAATATAAAGATTATTTTATTGCTTATGGATGACATAAACAAGCTGCTTGATTTAGTATAAAAAAAGAAAATTTTGCTGAGTTTAAAACTAAAATAATAAATGAATTAAATAGGCTTGATTTCAGTAAACAGAAAAAGAAATTAATTGTGGATAAAGTAGTTAGACTAGAAGAGCTATGATTTAAATTTTTGAGTAATGTAAATAAATATAAACCATTTGGAATCTGAAACACAAAACCACTTTTTCTAGTTGAAAATTTGAATGACTACAAAATAGAATTCCTATGAAAATGAAGGGATCACTTAAGATTTACAACAAAACACTGATTCAAAATATTTGCATTTTTTATGTGAGATTATTACGAAGAAATAAAAAGAAGCAAAAAAAATGTAAGCCTTGTTTTTGATATATCTGAGGATTCTTGGATGTGAAATAAAAACTTGATGTTAAAAGTTGTTGATATTGTTATTAATTAATAAGTTACTTGAATTTTGAACCCATCCCTCTCGTTCCTCGAGTACTTCCCTTGGAAAGGGAAGAAATCTAATTTCTCCCTTTTTCAAAGGGAGTACCCGAAGGGGGAGGGATTAGAATTTTAGTACATAAAAAAATATATGAAAATCTCACAAAAAATAATAGACTATGCAATTCGGTACTACCTAAGATATTATCCATCACCAAAAAAACTAGAATTTAAATTGAGATTTAAATTTGGACCTGATTCAGAAAAAGGGAAAAAGTATTGAGGAATAAATGATGAAGAAATAAAATATATAATAGAAGAAAAACTAAAAAATATTATTCAGGAAGATGAAGTAATACAATCTAAGATTAGAGTATTTAAATCAAGAGGTAAAAGTAAACTTTATATTAAACAAAAACTTTTTGAAAGACAAGAAAATAATGATTTAGTTTCTGTATATTTGGATGAAGCTTTTTTAAAAGGAGAAGAGGAAAATATAAAAAAAGAGTATGAAAAATTAAAAAATAAATATAATAGAGAAAAGATAATAGAAAAATTAATGAGAAAATGATTTTTTTATAATGATATTTTAAAAGTAACCCGTTAATTTTATGTCATTTGAAAATAAAAATTATGAATTGTGGTGTGGTAGGAAAAAAGACATAAATATAAGTAAAACTAAAAAAATATTTAACGAATGAGATATATGGTTCCTATCATTATGAAAGAATATTTGATATGAGGAAGATTGAAAATGAAAAATGTTTTCTCGACCTGTATTAATAATGAAAAAATTTAATAGTTATGTATTTTATTGAATACCATTAACTTCTGTAAAAAAAGAAAATAAATTTCACTATGCTTTTGATTGAAAAACATGAAAAATTAGTTATGCTATATTATCTCAAATGAGATTATTTGATTTTAGAAGATTAGAGGAACATATTTGAAATATTTCCTATGCTAATATGAAAGAATTAAAAAGACAATTAAAAAAGCTTATTTTTTAAAATAAACTTTCTTAAAATTGTTCTCCTCTGAATTAACAGAGGCATTGGCATTGAAATATAAATATTTCCACCATTTGTATTAATATTATATAAAAAATATTAAAAAAAGTCAAATTTAAATTATTTAATATTAACTTGATTATGTCTCAAAAAATAACTTGTCCAAATTGTAACACGCAGATTGATTTAGATAAAATAGCTAATCATAAATATGATGAGCTTTTAAAGGAGCAAGAAAATAAATTGAAATTACAAGAAGAGAAACAAAGAGAAAATTTTGAAAAAGAAATGGATAAAAAAACTGAAGAGATGAGGAAAAAGGCTCAAATTTTTGCTGAAAAAAAGGCTGAGGATGAAAGAAAAAAAGTAGAGCTTGAAATGAAGGATATGTCTGATAGGCTTAAAAAAGCTGAGGATGAACAACAAGAAGCAAAGAAAAAAGAGCTTGAATTTATACAAAAACAAAGAGATTTAGAAAATAAAGAGAAAAACTTTGAGCTTGAAATGGAGAAAAAAATGTTGAAGGAAAAGAAAAAAATGGAAGCAACTATAGAGGAAAAATTGAAAGAAAATTCAAAAAAAGAATTTGATAAGCAATTAGAAAAGGTTCAAGAAGATCATAGAAAAAAAGATCTTGAAATGTTGAAACAACAAGAACAAATGAAAAAAACAATAGATGATTTAAAAAGAAAAGCAGAACAATGAAGTCAACAAATTCAATGAGATATCCAGGAAGATGACCTGAGAGATTCTCTTATTCAAGCTTTTCCAATTGATAGCATAGAAGATGTTCCAACTTGAATAAAATGAGCTGATCTAATTCAAAATGTTAAAAATTCTTTTGGGCAAACTACTTGAATTATAGTTTGGGAATCAAAAAACACAAAAGCATGGACGGATGCTTGGGTTATGAAACTAAAAGATGATAAGTTAAAAGTTAACTGAAATATTGCTATTTTAGTTACAACAGTTTTACCAAAAGGTCTTAAACCTTGAACGTAACTTCTGCTTTCTTTATTATTTTCTTTATAATGCATAAAAATATAAACAATTTACCAAAAAAAATTCTCTCATGGTATGATAATAACAAACGCACACTTCCA
>CAZGNU010000079.1:0-5481 GCA_964527325.1 uncultured Candidatus Peribacteria bacterium
CTTCGCTACGCTCAGCACACAACAAAAAAACTTCGTACATCCGAACCATTATACGACATCTACTTTTTAACTGAAAATTCAGCAATTTACAGATAGTCATCAAAAACAAAAACTTTTTGTAGCTCTTCCAGAGCTACTTTGGGGGGAGAAAAAATAAGGAACTAATATTTTGATTAAAAAGCTTTGTATGTTTTTAGTGTAAGTTTTTAGATTGAAAAAAGGAATAAAGTTGTTATAATAGAAAAAATAATTTTAATAATTTTAATAATTTCAAAATTATGATAAATCAACTTTGAAATTTACATTGAGAAAAAATAAGAATACCTGCATCATTATGCCCTTTGCATTTATGACATGAGGATATGATTAAAAAATTGATTAAAGTAGCGGGAACTAATTTACATATAGATATTCAATGATGAGACTCTACTTTAGAAAATATGTTAAAATCTAATATAAATTGAAGGTTAGATAAAAAAATTGAAAAAGTTAAAAATAGGGAGATATTTTTATGATTAAAATGAAGAGAAGAATTAATAAAAAGAATATCATCGTTATATTGATGTAAAATAACATTTTGAAATATTTCTATGAGAGATATTAATATTAATAATTTTGAATGAAATGTTATTTGAACTGATTTATTTAATCAAATGATTAAAAAGATAGAATCTAAAACAAATAATGAATATAAAATTTTTTCTTTTAATAAGTTATATTTAATAGAAAGAATAGGATTTCCTATTCCTTTAAATTATGAAAGAATTTTAAAAGAAGCATGATTTGATATTGAAATAGTTTTTTTATGAAAAGCTGATTTTGATATATCTGGAACTAAAATAAGAGCTGAATATAAAAAAAATTGAATTTTATGAATAAAAGAATTTGTTTTAGATGATGTTTTCTGAGTTTTAAAAAATATCTTATAATTATATATAAAAATCATGACAAAAATAACATTAAAACATCAATTAACAGAATTTTTACTTTATAGAACTCCTAACAAAGAAATAAAAGTAGAAATTTATTTTCATGATGAAAACGTTTGGTTAACTCAAAAGAGAATGGCTGAACTTTTTTGAGTGCAACAACCAGCAATAGCTAAACATTTAAAAAATATATTTGAAAGCTGAGAATTAGAAGAAAATTCAGTATATTCCATTTTGGAATATACTGCCTCTGATAATAAAAAATATAAAACTAAATTTTACAATCTTGATGCAATATTATCAGTTTGATATAGAGTAAACTCAAAACAAGCAACAGATTTTAGAATTTGGGCTACTATAAAACTTAGAGAATATATAATTAAGGGTTTTGTAATGGATGATGATAGATTAAAAAATTGAAAGTATTTCTGAAAAGATTATTTCAGAGAATTACTTGAAAGAGTAAAAAGCATAAGAACAAGCGAAAGAAGAATTTATTTACAAATTACTGATATATTTGCAGAATGTTCTATCGATTATGATAAAAATTCTGAAATAACTAAAAAATTCTATGCAACAGTTCAAAATAAATTTCACTTTGCAATTACATGAAATACAGCAGCTGAAATAATTTATGATAAAGCTGACAGTAAAAAAGATTATATGTGATTAAAAACTTGGAAAAATTCACCAGATTGAAGAATTCTAAAATCAGATGTAATAATTGCTAAAAATTATTTATCAGAAAAAGAAATTAAAAAATTAGAAAAAGCAATTTGAGCTTATTTTGATTATATTGAAATACAAATTGAGAATAGAAATACACTTACAATGAAAAGTTTATCAGAATCTGTAAATTTATTTTTAGAATTTCACAATTATAAAATATTAGATTGAAATTGAAAAATAACTCATGATAAAGCTAAACAAAAAGCATTTGAAGAGTATGATGAGTTTAATAAAACTCAAAAGATTAATTCTGATTTTGAGAAAGTTTTAAGATTGGATATGTAATATTTAAAGCAATGTAGACTTTTCCGACTATCGTCGGATTTTATCCCCCCAAAACTCGCTATCGCTCGTAAAAAGTTTTTGTTTTTACTGAAATTCAACATAATAACTGAAATAATCAGCAAAAAAAGTAGACGCAAGGGGACGTTGCACTTAGCTTTTTCTTCCGTTACTCTACAGAAAAACTACCCTCGTATAACTACCGCTATGAGGTTCGATTCTTGCCGACTCTCTCCCAGATTTTACTCCTTCGTCGTAAAACCTCTCATAGCTATACGTTGTGCGACATCTACTTTTTAACTGAAAAATCAGCAATTTACAGATAGTCATCGAAAACAAAAACTTTTTGTAGCTCTTCCAGAGCTACTTTTGGGAGAAGAAAAGATAAGGAATTAATATTTTGATGAAAAAACTTTGCAAGTTTTTAAATTGAAAATTTGATTAAAATGGTTATAGTCAGAGAGATAATCTAAAAAATAACTTTTTAAAAATATGAAACAAATTATAAAAGTAAAATGAAGTGAAATTACTTTGTATTCGAAAAATAAAGATGATTTTATTTCTTTGACTGATATTGCTAGGTTTAAAAATCAAGAAGCACCAAAAGATGTAGTTAAAAATTGGATGAGAAATCATAATACAGTTGAATATTTAGGTCTTTGGGAAAAATTAAATAATCCAAATTTTAAAGGGGTCGATTTCGACCCCATTGAAAAACAAGCATGAAAAAATGCTTTTACTCTTTCTCCTAGCAAATGGATAGAATCTGTATGAGCGATTTGAATGACTGTAAAAAGATGAAAAGAAGGTTGAACTTATGCTCACAAAGATATTGCTTTCAAATTTGCAAGCTGGATTTCAGTTGAGTTTGAATTATATCTTATAAAAGAATTTCAAAGATTAAAAGAGTCTGAATTAAAAATTAATACTCTTGAATGGTCAGTGAAAAGAGAATTAACTAAAATAAATTATAAACTTCAAACAGATTCAATCAAAAATTATTTAATTCCAAGTTTAGAAGATTTTAAGAAAAAGTATATTTATGCAGATGAGGCTGATTTACTAAACATTATAATCTTTCAAAAAACTGCAAAAGATTGGAGAGAAGAAAATGAAGACAAAAAATGAAATATTAGAGATTTTGCAACAATAAAACAACTTTTACTTTTAGCTAATTTAGAAAACCTAAATTGAGAGTTTATAAAACAGTGATTAGAAACAGAAAAAAGATATGAATTATTGAGTGAAATAGCTAAAAATCAAATGAAGATTTTGTTTGATAATAATTTTAAAAAGTTAAAATAAAAAATATGGAATTAAAAAATAAGGTAGCAGTTATTACAGGTTGAACAAGATGAATTTGAAAATCTATTGTTTTAGATTTATTAAAAGCTTGAATTAAAGTAGTTATAAATTATCATTGAAATGATAACAATGCTAAAGAATTTGAAAAAGAAATTGAAAAACAATATAAAAATTTTGTATTTATAAAAGCAGATGTTTCAAAATTATTAGAAGTAAAAAAACTTTTTAATAAAATTAAAGAAAAATTTTGAAATATAGATATTTTAATAAATAATGCTTGAATTTTTACTCTTCCAGAATTAGAAATAGATGAAAGATATAAAAAAGTTTTTGAAATAAATTTTTTCTCACAGGTTTATACTACAGAGATTTTTTGAGAACAATTTAAATGAAAATTATGAAAAATAGTAAATATTTCAAGTATTGCTTGAATTAATCCATTTTCATATACTTGATGAACAAGATGTCCTGAATATGATTGTTCAAAAGTAGCTGTAGAATTATTTTCTAAAATAAATGCTAGAAATTTTGATTGAAGAATTTTAGTGAATTCTGTTGCTCCGTGATCAACATTAATACCAATGTGGGATTGAGCAGATAAAGACTTTTTAAAGATTAGAGCTAATGAATCTATGATAAAAAGGTTTATGAAATCAGAGGAAATTTCAGATGCGGTAATGTTTCTATTGAAAAATGATGCTATGAATTGAGAAACCATTGTCGTAGATTGATGAAATGTTTTAAATTAAGTTTTAATATTTTCGACTATGTCGGATTTTCTCCCCCAAAGTTCGCTATCGCTCACAAAAAGTTTTTGTTTTTAACTAAAAATCAGCTTAATAACTGAAAAAATCAGCAAAAAAAGTAGACGCAAGGGGACGTTGCACTTAGTTTTTCTTCCGTTGCTCTACAGAAAAACTACCCTCGTATAACTCCCGCTATGAGGTTCGAGTCCTGCCGACTCTCTCCCAGATTTTACTCCTTCGTCGTAAAACTTCTCATAGCTAAACGTTATACGCAATTCAAAAAATATTTTTTTTTGGATTAAGGATATTTTGATAGGCTTTTAAAATAAGGAATAAATTTGTTTTTTAATTTTTAAAGAGGGAAAAAGCGGATATTTTCTCCGCTATCGCTCTGAAAATGATTTTTAAAATTCCGAACTTGACAAGGGGGTTATAATTTAGTAAAATATGTTTACCTTTTAACTAAAAAAATTATGACGGAAGAATTTAAACCACAACCAGTGGAACAAAAACAAGGAACAAATCCTGAAGTTCCTAGCAATCTTTATGAAATAAAAGAAGTTGCTGATAGAGTAAGGGGATCAATTGAGCAAAACTTGAATCCTGAAATTGCTAAATTCAGAAAATTATTTGATGAATTATTTGTCCACAATATTAAAAGACAAGGATGGGATACTGTTTCACCTCTTAATTTAGACTCTATTACACAAAAACATAATCAAGAAGCGTTGGCTAAAAAAGAGAAGAAAAAGGAGCTTTATAATTCGTTGAAACTTGTAAAAGAAGCGATTGAAAAAGAAGACGGTATTTCAGAAGAAACTTATGAAATACACAAGTTTGCAATTAACTCTTTAGCTCGTGATTTAACCAATCAAAGATGGTGGGGTAGTGCCTTAAATTACTTGTGTGAAGAGGAAGATAGAGAAGCAAAATCACTGACACCTGAGCAAATTGCAAGATTTCCAGAGAACGGAGATTTTTCAGAAGGAGGTCATACAAATATTTTTGACGAAGGATACAAAACTTCTGGTTTTGAAGGGGCTTTGTTTCAAAGAGAATATGAAAACGGAAATTTGAATCTTTTTAGATTATTTCATCAAGGACATAGGGATAGACTAATTATTGCAACCGTAGATATTCAAGAGTTAGTACAAAAAATAAATTCTTTTGTTGTAGATTTTGTTGATGAAGTGCCAAAATCTGATTTTGGTCTTACTCTAAGCAAAGATGAATATCTTGCAAAAGTTGCGGAGTTCAATGCTCAATTTGGAGACATTGTATCATTAGAGAGTGAAAACAATTCAGTTGTGACTAAATTCCCCCAAAATCCTCAACAGTTAGCGGAAAGTTTTGTAAAACTCGGAAGACAAAAATCTATTGGACTAACAGCAAAAATGGGAGCAAATATCTATATGGTAATGACAGAGAGAGATGCCCCTGAACATCATTATGTTGATATATTTATGCATGGAATTAGTGAAAAATTTGAT
>CAZGNU010000080.1:0-5434 GCA_964527325.1 uncultured Candidatus Peribacteria bacterium
TTGTTTTTCCAGGACAAAAACCAGTACTTAATACTAATATTTGTAGAGTTTCAAGATTAGCTCGTATTGAGCTTGTAAAAGACAAATCATTAGAAGATATATTAAAAAAGAATATCTGAATAGAAAAATATAATTTAAATTGAGTTACTATTTCTAAAATCCGATGATTTTACAAAAGAAATAATTTAAAATGTAAAAAAATTAAAACAACTAATAGAGAATATAGATCTCCGTTTGATTTTCAAAATACAATGGCTTTTTCTAGATTATATACTGATATTAAACATATTCCAGATCAACATGCTTTACCTTTAGAAATATATAATAAATTTAAATATTCTTGTGACAATGATGGAGTTATTATTAAATGATTTCCTAAGTATGAATTAAATGTTATGGAACAAAATACTAGAGTTAGATTTATTGCTTATTTAACAGAAATAGATAGTCATTTAATTATGAATTTTGTAGAATATGTTATTCAATTTATTAGATGAAATAATTTTTTACCTAGCAATGAAAAAATTACTATTTGAATGGATTGATGAACTGATTTTTTAAGCTGAAGTGAGAAAAAAATTAAAAAATATAATAAACAAATCAAATATTTAAATGCAGAATATTATTGTTATGATTGACCTAAAGATACTAGAAAAAATTTAATTGAGAGATCTCATTTATCTGATGATTTAGAGTTTTTTATTCCTAGATGATATTCTATTAATACTAAAAGAAGCTTCCTTACGGAAGCAACTAAGTATCAAAAATACCGGAATTTTCATAGAACTCATACTTGAAGATTTATGAATAATTTAACTCATATTGAAAAAGCTAAAAAATTAGGTGTTTACAATATTAATGTTATGAGTATATTTCCTACATTAATATTACAAGATTTTTACAGAGAAGTTTCGGCTATTCATCATTCTTGAATGTCACAATATGTTTTAACTCAGGACCTAATCAAAAATATCTCTATTTGCAATACTATTTCTAGAAGTTAAGGCTATTAACTTATTTGAGCACATATCTTCTAAATTCATGATATTTAATTCTATTCATAAAAAATTTAACATTTTATAATTTCAAGTAACTCATCTTAAATTTATTTCTATTTTAACATTATGATCTACATCTCAATATGAAAGCATTCAAAAAATTGGTGTTAATAGGTAAAATTGTGTGCTGAAAAACATTATTTTTCTCTTAAATTTCTTTCATAAATCCATAGTGAAACAAAGGAAATTAGCCTATCATTTCTAAGTCATCTGTGATTAAAAATATGACCATCTAAAACTCAATTATATCATTCTAAATCATTCGAGCTTCTTTTAATTTTATTATTTTTTAAATAATAAAACATATTTGGAATTGCATTTTTAATATGACTTCTAGAGACTCTTAATTTTCTATGAGTATACCAAAATCTTTTTTATTTAAAACTTTTTCTTTTAAAAAATCAAAATATTTTTGTTCCCATAAGTAAAATTTTTTAATAAACTTTTTCTTATTTTCAAAATTTTAAAAAGTAATGATTTTTTGTAAATCTTTTCAACAATTACTTTGAGGATTATTTGAGATATTGTTTTTAATTTGTCTTTGAATATGAGTCAAACATCTTTGAATTTTAGCAGTAGGATAAATCTCTTCTATTGCTTTTTTTATTTGCTTAGATCAGTCAACAATAAAACATACTACATCATATTTAAATTCGTTTTTAAGAACAATTAAATCATTTTTTATATATTCATATTTTTCTCAATCATAAAATCAAAATCGGATAACTTTTTTATTTATATAATCATAATAAAATATTAAACATATTTCCTTTGAAATCCAAGTTCAATCTATCATTACATATTTAACATTTTCATAAAATATATCTATTTGATAGATTAAATTATTATCTAATTTTTGTTTTATATTTTTCCAAATTTTATCTTCTTTTTTTCAAGTTTGATTTGATAATTGCCTAATTGAATATCATTCTTTTATCCGATTATTAAAAATACTTTTTCACCTTATTCCATCATTTTTATTATATTTTTTTACAAAACAATAATTACATTTTTTGCACTTATATTTTTGTTTTCACTGACTATTTTTTCAGTTCAATTTGATTTCTTTTTTTCTGCATTTTGGACAGTTTTTTTTGCATATTATTAAATTAATTAATATTTAACATCATTATAACATACTTTTAACTTAATTTAAGCTATTATTTTTAATAAATTAGCACACAATTTTACCTATTAGCCCAAAAATTGTATATCTTTTTATTCTTAAATCTTTTACATCACCATACTCTTTTATAATATTTCATATTTTTTTCAAAACTTCTTTTTCTTTTGATTTATCTATTAAATCAAAGTCTAAATCAGTAGAAAATCTATCAAGATTGTGTAAAAAATATAAAGCAGTTCATCACTTAAAAATCAAATTTCTAGCAAGTAAAGGATCTGAAGAAATTTTAAGTAATATTCTAAGCATTATATTTCTATGAGTTTGTTTATCTAACTTTGTAATTACTGCATTCATATTTTATATATTAGGAAAATATTTTTTTACTCTCTGATTCATTATATTATCTCTTTTATAAATTGGTATTAATTCTCTTATTTTTCATATTTTTAATAAGTCTAAATTATCTATATATATATTAGAATATAAATAAATTGTATCCAAAAAAGCTCTTTCAGGAGATGCAATTGTATAATTTCAGTTAAAAATTAATCAATCAGTATTTAAAAGAATATCTTGTTTTAAATTTTTAAAACTTATTTCTAAATTAAGTTTTTCTATCTTTTTTGTTCCAGATTTTTTAT
Organism: uncultured Candidatus Peribacteria bacterium; assembly: GCA_964527325.1. GTDB lineage: Bacteria > Patescibacteriota > Gracilibacteria > BD1-5 > UBA6164 > UBA6164. The sequence continues at coordinate 2,826 of CAZGNU010000080.1, forward strand.
AAGCTAAAAATATATTAGATGGATTTGCTTGAAATATGATTCAATAATGATAAAGAGCTGTAAAAAAAGATATATAACTAGGAGAATATATTTTATTTACTAACTCAAAAATATTTACTTCCCTATTTGGTAAAACATATAATCACTTAGCTATTCTCTCTATATACCCCCTTTTTGTATAATGTGTAATTTTTGAACGTAAGGATGAATCTGAAGAGTATTCAATAATGTTAGATAATTCATTCACAGTAAAAACAGTATTTTTTGAGTCTCAAACATTTAAAATGATATTTTTCATATACTGTATATATTATATTGTAATATATACAGTATATTATAATAAATCAAGTTTTTTAGGATTCCAATGAATCAAAACTAACACCCAAAATATCCATACTAAACATAAATGCTTTCGTGTCATCTTCATTATTAATCATACTTAATATCAGTCCAGGTTCAGCTATATCTCAGTAGCCAATAAAATCTTGAAAATCTTCTCTTATTTGAGATTTTTTTGATTTAATTTGTTTAAAATTTTTAAATATGAAATAATTAAATTTTTTTAATCAATCTTCTTTTAATTTCCTAATTCATATTCATTTATATAATTTTTCAATATCATCATCTATGAAATCATCTTTGTTTTTATATTTTTTCCAAAAATATGGAAAAATTTCCCACATATCATCTTCCTCATATCACAATGATTCATCTATTCTATTATCATAAATATCAACAAATAAAGTATTAATTTTTCTAACCTCTTCTAAAAATTCATTTATTTCAAAATCTGGAATTATTTGTTTTATTCTTTTTAATAATTCTTTTTCATCTTTATTTTTAATTAACGATTTTATAATTTGTTTTCTTTTTTCTCTTGTTAAATGTGATAAGAGTGGTAAAAAAGATTGTTTAACTTTTTCTATATCACCATCTCACTTAATAGAGTATCACTTCTTTAATTTACTTAATTCTTTTAACTCATCATCTATATTTAATAAAAAATCCCAATCATTTTCTAGTTCTTCTAATTTCATATAATCTATAATACTTTTATCCTTAACTTCTGAATATTTATCTATTATACAATTAACTGAAACAGATAAATAGTTTCACAATAATCTGAAAAATTTACTATGCTCTTTTAATAATTTTTTATATCATTCTCTTGCTTCAATATATTTTCAACTTGTACTATTTTTTAAAGCTTCTTCATATATTTCTTTTTCATCATCTGTGAAATATTTAGTATATCCATCATAAAATTCTTCCTCTCATGGATTTATTTGTTGGAATCTTAAATTATTTATATCATAATCAGGATCAATTTCATGTATAAAATCTATTGGTTTATTATTTCAAAACAAACTATTTTTTTCATTTAACCATTTTGTTTTTCTATCTTCTAGGTTTTCAAATTCTTTTTCAGTCATTTTTCTATCCCTTGGTACTTCAATATTTTCTTTTTTTAAAACTTCAAAAAAACTATTCATAACAACTGATAATCTTGTATTTAATTTACTCTGTTTTTCTTGTTCTGGTGTTTTAATATTTTCTTTTATATATGCAGACACATATTCTTTTAATTCTGCTAAAACACTATTGTCAATTTTAAAAGTTTCTAAAAAATTAAAAAAGTTTGTATTTGTTTTTTCGTTTCTTTCTTTTAATATTTTTTCTATTTTTTTATATTGTTTTTTTCAGATAGGTTTTAATAATAATGCCTTTATTCTTTTTAAATAATTAATATTTACATTTTCATCATTATTAACATTTTCAATATTTTTATTTAATATATTCATTCTTTCTTCAAGATCTAGCATATCTTTTATTCAGTGAAATACATTTTTATATACTAATTTTAATTCTTCAAATCATTCTTTTCAATAATTAGTGTTTATAGAATAAAATATTTTCATATTATACCAACCATCTTTTAGATTAATTAATCTAGATATAATTAAATCTCATTTTGAAAAATCTCTTTCTAAACTAGATTCACTTCATTCTCATTCTCAAATAATTTCAAAAGTTTTTCATGTAGTAATATCTAAAAATAATACTTTACTATTATTAATTTCTAAAATCTCAAACATTCATAAAAAAGTATTTCTTAAATATTCTACTTCTTCTGAATTATCTAAATAATCTGATATTGTATTAATATTATCTAAAACAACATAGTGCATTGATCTACCATATGCTTCATCTGACTTTCAATAATTAGCCTGTATAAGCTTCATTAATTTTTTAAAGTTTGTAGCAAGATTCATTAAAGATATATCACTATCTATATTTTCCCATATATTATCAGATATTTCATAAAATTTTTTATAAATATCTCATTGTAAACTTAATTTTTTCATATTTTTTTAATTAAAAAATTTGCATTAAATACATAATATAATACTATATGTATGTACTACCACGAAATAGGGACCGGACGGCGAAATACCTAAGGACACCTATTTTTTATTTTGTTTGTTTTTTCATTTATTTATTAATTTCCCCAAAGTATACAAAAAAATCCAAAAAAACCAAACAAAATTAAGATTTTAAAAATTCTAATATAAACACGGCCACTTTTGAGTATAATGTAAATACTACGT
>CAZGNU010000081.1:0-5061 GCA_964527325.1 uncultured Candidatus Peribacteria bacterium
AAGAGGATTAGAAGAACCACCACCATCACCTACATCAGAAATAAGACCTGTTAGACAAATCCCCCAATTTGAAGAAGGAGGTGAAAGAACTGAAATACCAGATTTTCCAGAGGGTTTAAGAGTTCCTGAAACATTACAAGAAAGACCTTCTATTGATACAGCAACAGCACGATTAAGAGAAGGATTGGGTGTGACTGATGAAGAAGATTTAGATGATGAAGGAACAACAGGCGGTTCGTGGTTAAGTTCTTTACTACCAGAATCTTTTGGTGAGGGTGTTGGAACTGGTTTAGCCGTTCTTGGTTTTGGTGCTGAATTATATACTGGTATAATGACGATAAAAGATGCTTTTAAAGAATACGGTGAAGTTACTTTCGCTAAAGTTATAAAAGACAGAGAAACTGGTAAATCTAAAGGTTTCGGTTTCGTTGAATTTACTACAGTAGAAGACGCTGTTGCAGCTAAAGAAGCTATGGACGGTGCTGAATTAGATGGTAGAACAATCAAAGTTGATTTTGCTGAAGATAAAAGAGATCAAGCATAATTGATTATAAAATTAAAAGAGTTAATTTATTAACTCTTTTTTTGTTGCAAGAAAAAATATTAAGATTATAATAAAAACATTATTACTAATACATAAAATATGAATAAAATATTTAGCATCTTCAGTACAGAAAACCTGAAAAAAAATCTAAAAAAAATTATTTCAAGGTTCCCGTTGTCAGTAATTCTTATTTTTATAGTAACAACACTATATTATGTAAATCTTCACTCAGATTTTATAAATCAAACGGAAGACACTATTTTAAAAGTTATTTTCACACTATCATTAGTTTTCTTCTTTAGTATTTGAATATATATAAGTTGAGAAAATAATAATTATTCCAATAAAAAAAGAAATATATTACAACTTATTCCAATAAGTTTTTGAATTTTATTATATAGTGTTTTTAATAATTATTTAGATGATTTTGAAAATTTTTTGTTTATAATATTAAGTTCAGTATGAATTTTATTATATTTATTTTTTGCTCCATATATTAAAAATGTTTTAAAAAATGATATAAAACAAAGTGTGTTTTATTCATATTTTTATAATATGAGTACAACATTTTTAATATCTTTTATATTATGATTAGTACTGTTTTGACTGTGAAGTATATGAATCACAGCAATATTTGAATTATTTGATATTAGAGACCTTATTACTGATGATATATATTGAGATTGGGCAATATTATCGCTTTCATTTTTTACACCAATTTTTGCATTAACTCAAATTCAAGACAAAAATACATTCAATAAAAATAAATTTGTAGAAAATGCTTTCTTTTCATTTCTGGTAAAATATATTACTATCCCCTTTATATATGTATATTTTATAATTTTATATGCATATACAATAAAAGTTTTATCAAATTTTAGTGATTGGCCAAAATGAGAAGTAAGTTGGATGGTTATATGATTCTCTATTTTTTGATATATTAATTATATTTTTTCTTATGTATTTGAGGAAAAAAATAAATTTATTAAATTTTTTAGAAAAACATTTCCATTTGTAGTTATTCCTCAAATATTTATGTTATTTTATGCAATATTTTTGAGAATTAATCAGTATGATATCACTGTAAACAGATATTTTGTAGTAGTATTTGGTATTTGGTTACTTTCAATATCTCTGTATTATATATTATCAAAGAAAAAATATCTTTCTACTATCCCTGCTTTACTTACTATATTTACAATTTTTATATCTATCTGACCATGGTCAGTTCATGAATTACCAGAATCAAGACAATTAAGTAGATTAAAAGATAATTTAATAAAAGCTAAAATACTTAAGAATAATACTATTGTTCCATTAAATAATTACACTGATATAGATAATGATTTATCAAAGAATATTTATTCAGCAATTGATTATTTATGTGATTTTGATAGCTGTGAACAAATAAAAAAACTGTTTCCTAATATTTATTCAGAAATATTAAAAAAAGACATCGAAAATTTTGATAATAAAATAAAAGATAAATTAGAAGCTAATAAAGGTAATGAAAAAGCATTAAAGAAAATTAATAAAGAAAAATATAGAGAACCTAATAATTGGTTTATAATTAGAGAAATAACTGAAGCTATAAAAGTAAGAAACTCTTACTTAAGCGGTAAAAAAGAAAGAGAAACTATTAATTTTCAAATAAACAGAGATGAAAATTTATTTCCAATAGATGCATGAGGTTACAATACAATATATGAAATAACTAGTAATAGTTATAGATCAAATACAAATAATTATGCTAATATAAATTCAGTAAAAGAAGTTATTCAAATAATAAAAAACTGAGTTATAACTGAAACCATACCATTAAGTAAAATAATTAATGAATTAATTAAAAAAGACACATGATTAATTACTAATTATTTATCAACTAACGATATGATATTTGAAATTGAAACAAATAATAAAAAATATAAATTATTTTTTCAAAACATTAGTATAAAAAATCCAAAATACGAATGAGTTATTAATTTAGATTATGGTTATTCAAATTGATATTTATTGGTTAAATAAAAAAAGAAAAAAGTTGATAAATATCTATCAACTTTTTTTACCCCCATCTTAACTAAAATTATTAATCAAAAAACTAACTAATTCTTTTTCTGTAAACGGTTGGGCTATAGGTTTTTTTGGTAACTTAACCCAAAAATGTTCACCACCAAGATCAAACGAAACAGCATGTTCCATCCTAGCTTTAATTAATAACTCAGATATTGAATCCTCAGTGAATTTATCACCAGAGGATATTGAAATAATTTTTTTAAATTCAATATCTGGTAAAAAATTCCTATTAAAATCTATTAATTCCATATTTTCCCCCTTTTTTTATTACATATAATTAATAATATAACTACTGTAATAGACAGTATATTAAAATGTTTTATTATGTAAATAAAAAAGTCTGTTTGATATAAAAATCAAATTAGACTTTTTTATTAATAAATTATTTTATTTCAACATTCTCAAAGTTAAGATTTTTAACATGTTGTCAATTGTTTAATTGAATTTCATAACTTTGTGATGTTGGATATACTATTTCCCAATTTTTATGTGGTCTTTCCACTACTCAATATGTTCATTTTGGAATATCTGTAAACTCATAATATCATTGATTATCTGTTACTTCAAACGATTTCTCATTTTCTTGATATTCTCAATCTGCATTTGAATCTAAAAATACTTTCCATCATGCCATATTTTTATCTCAACTAACATATCATGTAATACTTCATAGTTCATTTTCAGAACTTTGAAGAGAATTGTAATAACTTTCTAGATCAAATATTCCATCGTTATTTAAATCAATTTGATGTTTTAATGAATCATCTTCACCATTTACTACTTTTAACCAATCTATATTAAATTGTTCTAAGTTATTACTTGATATTAGTCATCATCTATAGATTGTTCAGGTTCAATTATTTTGAAAGTCATCTACTAGTAAATTATAGTTTCATAGTGATGATAGTCTTAGTAGTTCATCGTAAGTGTAGTTTGTTGTTATTCAGTTTCATAGTGTTTGGGAAGTTTGTGTTAGTGAGTTGTGTGTGTGTAATCCATAATTTATTTTTTAGTGTAATCTACTCAATCTATAATTATAGTTGGATTTTCTTCTAATTCTTTAAATATTTTTTGTTGTTCTTCTGATAAATTTTGTAAATCATTTTCTGAATAGAATTTTAATTCATTATTTAATAAATATCAGTATTTTGGTAAATCTAGCAAATCTGTAACATATTTACGTTTATTGTTTTTAAATAAATTATAAGAATATTTTGTAATTTCAGAAGATCCATCAGTATATGTAGTAATCACATCACTTCTATATATATAGAAGTATATGTTATTACTAATGAAACTAATTCATTTTATTTCTCAATTTAAACATCATATTTCCTTATTTTTATTACATACTTTATTTACTTTATTATATTTTCATATTTGATAATTATTTCATAAGTCCATATAATTTTCCTGAAGTTCTTGAGAATTACTTTTTTTCCAATCAAAATATAACTCTCACCATACATAAATACTAAATATTCACATCACTATTAATAGTGCAAATATAACTTTTACTATATTTTTCATAATATATAAATAATTTTAAGTTATTCATAGCTTCGTTACTTTCTCATACTATATCAGTAAATGGAAAGAATTTTGACATACTTTCAATATATTTCTTATATGATTTATCTTTTGATTCATCTGTAGTTAAAAATACTGCTTTATCATCACTAAATTTTAAAAATCATTTAGTTTCCTCTTTTAAATCATCAAAACTAAATTTTTCATCTAGTGCCTTATTCTTTTTTAGAGATATTACAAAGTTTTTTAACTCTTTATCAATATTAATTTTTTCTATAAATCACAATTCTTCAAGTGAGGCTATAAAAAATCATCTATCAGTATAAATGTTTTTAAGTATTTTATCATCTATATATCAATATTCATCTCTAACTTCATCAATTAATTTATCTTTTTCTTTATTGTATACAAAAATACCTATTCATCTTCATTTAGTAAAACTATTATATGTTTTTATAAATCAATTTATTATCTGCATTATTTCTAATCATTTTTTATTTTTTTCTTCTTCTGACATATTTTTATCAATTTCAAGTGTCACACCTGAATCTTTTAACGCTTTATCAAACATAATTTTTTCAAAAGTACTTTGGTCTGTTTTAATAGGTTTAGTTGTAATTAATAAATCATTCAAAATATCTAAAAAAGCTGATTGTCTTTTTCAGTTTAAATTTTTAAATGATTCAAGGATTTTTTTAGTGTTTTGTTGCATTATTAATTAATTAAGCATTTTTTTAAAATCCACTCTGTAGATCAAGCATTTTTTTATAATATCAATTATTTTGTACTAATTTTTCATGATTTCATCTTTCTATTATTTTTCAATTATCAAATACTATTATATCATCTGATTTCTTTAGTGTTTGTAACCTATGAGCTATAATTAAAACTGTTGTTCAAAAAAACAATTTTTC
>CAZGNU010000082.1:0-4936 GCA_964527325.1 uncultured Candidatus Peribacteria bacterium
CCTAACAGTTAGCTATCTAAAGATAGGGGTTTTAAACCCAATAGTGGAAATAAGAATATTGATAATAGTAAAAGTGGTATTATTTTTTTCATGTATTTTTTTTGTATTAATTTTATTATTATTATTATACCACAATTACATAAATAAAACAAAAATATTCTTTAAAACTAGACTTTTTTCTATTTTACTTATAATAATTTAGAAATTAACTATAAACAATGTCTAACAAAACACAAATAATTAAAGAAATACTCATTTCAGGACTAAAAAATCTAGATTTATCATGAAAAAAGGACCTCAAATTAGTTAGAGAAGATTTTCATAAAATAAAAAATAAGATATTTTGAAAATACAAAATAGCTAGACCTTTTGCGAGTATAGAATTAATTGAAAGATATAATGAGCTTATTGCTACTTGAGAATTAAAAGAAAATCTAGTATTTAAAAAAGTATTAAGAAAAAGATGAATCAGAAGTTTATCTTGAGTAACTGTTATTTCCCTATTAACAGAATCATTTTGATGTCCTGGTGAATGTATTTATTGTCCTAGTTTTGAATGATTACCAAAGTCATATATTCCAAACGAGCCTGCTGTAATGAGAGCTATGCTAAATAAATTTGATCCTGTGATGCAAATACATAATAGATTAAGAGCATTAGAAGTAACTGGACATAAAATTGAAAAAAATGATGTGAGAATTATAGGTTGAACATGGTCAGTTTATCCAAAAGAATACCAAGAAAAATTTATTAAATGAATCTATGATGCTTTCAATACATATGATGATATGAAAAATCACATAGAAAAAACAGATTTATCTAGTGATAGATTTGCTAGTTTTAAAATAAAAGAGTGATACAAAATAAAAGAATCTAAAACATTAGAAGAAGCTAAAAAACAAAATGAAACATCTAGACTTAGAGTTATTTGAGTTGCAATAGAAACAAGACCAGATTGGGTAACACCTGAAGAAATTGTAAGACTAAGAAGTTACTGAGTTACAAGAGTTGAAATTTGATATCAAACAACTATTGACGAAATAAATAAATTAAATAAAAGAGGTCATTGAAATAAAGAATCAATTAGAGCAACAAAACTACTTAAAGATGCTTGATTTAAAGTAGTTGCTCACATGATGCCAAATCTACTTGGTTCAACTCCTGAATTAGACAAAAAAGCACTAAAAGAAGTTTTTGAAAATCCAGACTTTAGACCAGATGAATTAAAAATCTACCCAATGGTTGTAACAGATAACTCAGAACTTACTAAAATATGGAAAAAATGATGATTTAAAGCATATGATGATGAAACTCTAATAAATCTAACAGCAGAACTTGAAACAATGATCCCAGAGTATGTAAGATTAAATAGAACATATAGAGATATTCCTGGTTCAGAAATATTAGAATGATCAAAAGTAGCAAATTTAAGACAGATTGTTGAGAATAAACTGAAAGATAAATGAATTTCTCTAATAGATATAAGACATAGAGAATTAAAAGATAAAAAAAATGATCCAGTATTAGCTAAAATGAATATTTTTGAATATGAAGCTTCAAAATGAAAGGAATTTTTTATGACATTTGAAGATAGTGAGGATAGAACAATTTTTAGTTTGTTGAGGTTGAGGTTGCCAGAAAAAACAACCTCATCCCAACCTTCTCCTTTGAAGGAGAAGGAGAAGGAGCAAGACCAATTAAATTCCCCTCTACTCCAAAGGAGAGGGGTTAGGGGTGAGGTATTAAAATGAGCTGCATTAATCAGAGAAATACACACATTCTGAGATCAATTATCTATATGAGAAAAGTGATGAAAATTTGGTCAACATTTGTGATTTTGAAAAAAATTAATTAAAAAAGCTGAAGAGATAGCAAAAGAAAACTGATACAAAAAAATCGCAGTAATTGCCTGAGTTTGAGTAAGACAATACTACGAAAAAAGATGATATAAATTAGATTGAGAATATATGATTAAAGCCTTGTAAAATGTCAACATTCTATTTCTTCTACATTTTCAATAAAAAAAGAATATTGTGATCATTTTTCATTTTTTGCTAAAATAATGTCTTCAATTGCTCTTACAACATGGTATTCAGAATATTTTGCAACCATAACAGAAAAGGAATCCATTTTATCTTCTGGAATAGAATTATTTACTTTTCAATTTACTATAAAAAATTTATTCATAATATATTTATAATTATTTTAATAAACATCATTTTATATATTTTCATTAATTTGTCAAATTTGATAAAAAAAACTTACATATTCCTAGTAATAATTTTAGTAATGTTATTACCAATTATTAATTCACATATTTTTAATTTAGTGTGAATCGATTTTTGATTATATGTAAAATGAAATTATGAGTTTACAAAAGTTATTTTCTTTAATGTTTTATCTTGAATAATAATTTTCCTATTTTTTTTACAAAATTTCGGTAAAAAAATAATTATTCCAAAAATTATATATTTATTTTTATGAATTTTAATATTTTCAACAATATTTTCAGATTTTCCTCTTACAAGTCTGTTCTGAGAAACTTGAAAATGACATTGAAGTTTAATGTTTTTGAATCTGATATGATTATTTATAGTATTTATTAACTTGAAAAAAAAAGAATTAGAAAATATTTTAAAATATGTATTTTTTTGAAGTATTTTTGTTTTATTTTTTTGAATAAAAGAATATTACTTCCCAACTTTTGATTATTGAGATTTAAGTAATAGAGCTATTTGAACTTTCTGACATCCAAATTATTTGGCTTTATATTTATTGGTTTTAATTCCTATAATTATAAAAGAAACCTCATCCTTGAATTCCTTCTCCTTTGGAGTAGAAGGAGGCTACAGTTTTTTATTGCTATTATTATCAATATTTTTATTATTTTTAACTAAATCTGTTTGGTGAATATTTATTTTTATAATGTATTTTTTATATATTATTTATTCAAAAAATAAAGAAAAAATTCATATAAATTATATAATATTATTATGATTAACTCTTGCCTTTTTGTTATGATTTATAATTTTTAAATTTTGATTATACACAAAATTAAACTCTTTTGTTTCTAGATTTTATATTTGGAAAACTACTGTAAATATAATATTTAGCGATATAAAAAATGTTATTTTTTGAGTATGAGCTGATACCTTATCTTACATGTTTTCAAATTTTAAAGCCCCTGAATTATATATCTTTGAAAATTTTTGATATGTAGCTGATAGACCTCATAATCTAGTATTAAATCTATTTTATCATTTCTGAATATGATGATTAATTATTTTTACTTATTTTATTTTTAATTTATTTAAAAAATTAAAAAACAAACAACTAAAAAAGAAAAATATTTATTATTTTCACGGGTTAATTTTATTTTTATTTTTCACAACATTTAACTTTTCAAGTATTTCTGTTTATTTAATAATCACATTAATATTATCAATAATTTATAATAAAAAATCAAAAAAAATAAATTGAATATATAATAGGGAATAAATATATTCAAAAAAAATAAATTGAATATATTTATTCCCTATTATATTTATCTTTCTTTTTTCTATATATTGAAATATAATATATTATTTTGAAGAAATAAAAAGTTATTCAAATAAACTATATATATCACATAATAAGTATTATGATAAATTAATCCTGGAAAATCCTGAAAAAAAGATTTTTAGAGAAAATTTTAATAAAACAGATATTTGTTTAAATCTAATAAAAATAAATCAAACTGTTGAAAATTATTTTTATTGCTGAGATTTATTTTGAAATACAAACAAAGAAATTTCTAAGCAATTTTATAAGTTATGATTAGACAAAATCCCTGATATGCAGAACAAAAATTCTGTTTATTATGATAATTTTTTAATTAATAAATTATTTATTCCTGAGAGATTTTATTCAGAAAAATATGGTGATATAGAAAAAATTTTAAAAAAAATATGAATAAAAAAATAAATATTTGACTTTAATTATCATTATTTTAATATATAAATAAATAAGAATAAGTAAAAATTATGGATAAAAAATATATAATATTTGATCTTGATGGGACATTGATTAAATCAAACAATAATTTATTAAATGCAATTTTAGATTTTTTTAAAAGAAAACAACCTAAATATTATGATACGTTAAGATATACAATAGATATTAAAAAAATTTCAAGTATAAAACAACTATTAACTGAAATTTATTGACGTTTTGAAGAGAAAGAAAAAGAATTACATGATGAATTATACGAATATTTGGATGAAATAAACAAAGATAGCTTATTTATTGATTGAACAATTGAGAAAATATTAGAGTTAAAAGATAAGTACAAATTATACTTATCAACCTGAAGTTCTACAAAAATTGCAAAAGAAATATTAGAAAAATCTAAAATTGCAGAATATTTTGAAGTGATTTTGTGAAGCGATAAAATACCTAAATCAGAAATACATTTAGATATGTTCATGGAAAACTCTGGGGATAAAGATTTTTTTATTAATTCAGTTTCCATATGAGACTGAGTAAATGATGAAATATTTGCAAAAAATAAAAATATTGAATTTATTAAAATTTGAGATAAGATAAAAGGAATTAATGAAATAAAAAATATTTAATACTAAAATCAAAACATTATGAGTAATCAAACAAATTATTGAATATATAAAAAAATTCTAACTATATTAATACTATCGATATTATTTATTTGAAATTTATATGCATCAAATTATCAACTAACAATAAAAGATAAAATAATAATAAACAAAATTAATAATAAAGTTAAGCCTTTATTGAAAAATGAATCACTTGCATTTAGAGCAAAGCTTGAAGCAAAAATCAATGAATTACAATTAAGGTTTCAGGCAAATAAAAGTCTTTATTATATTCTAGAACAAGTAAAAAATGATAACTACATGTTTGATCATGAACTTGAATATAC
>CAZGNU010000083.1:0-4888 GCA_964527325.1 uncultured Candidatus Peribacteria bacterium
ACTCTCCCTCAATGCCCGTGTTTATATCACGTTTTCCCTGAAAAGCTGCTTCCAGGACCGCTTTTAAGGCTCATAAAGGACTCGTCCCAACCCTTAACATGTCCAAAAACCTAATGTTTTTAGGCGTTGGCTCGTTTTTTTGTTCATCCTGGACAACAAAAATATCAGCTGTCAGGTTGCGGAGCCAGGTTCCTGCTCCGGATGAAGTTCCGCATGGTGATTTCGGATAACCATCGCCGAGTTAGTGTTTAACCGGTTACTTTTAAACAAGTTAGTGAACAGAAGGGTTAAGCCTAGTAGAAAATAGAGGATAGATACCAGCAGGTCGCTTATGACTTTAACCTAGAAAAACGAGTTTTAATATTTGCAGAGCCCTATCAGTTTCTTTCTGATCTAAACGCATAAAAATTGTCTTTAATTCTTTAGCTGTCTCTGCTCTAACTGTTAAATCATCAAAACTGAGAGATAGTGTATCAAATATTTTTTCAAGCAATGCTAAAGAAGGCTTCCTTTTATTTGTTTCAATCCGTCCAATATATGGCAAAGCACACCCAACCTTATTTGCTAACTCTTGCTGTGTAAGCCCTGCTCTTTTCCTGGCGTTCTTTATTGTTGTCCCAAGTTCCATGATTTTCCTCTCCCTAAGATTATATTTTGTAGGTGGCTGTTGATATATAAACGACGGGGCTATAAAATAGCCCCACAGGCCGTGACTGTTGGTTGGTAGGGTAAAATAGAAATGTGGCTGAACAATAAAATGAAAAACTGGTTCAGATTTTATGAAGATGATGGGGGGCTCTGCTTTTGGTTATTATTGACCTATGCCTTTATCACGATAGTCTTGGTCGTGGGGTTATTTGTTTTAATTTTTAAGCTCTGGGAAGTTCTTGGCTTATCCTGAGGCTAATTTCTGCTTACTATCCAGTCTTTTTGTAGATCTCCAGCTGGGTGAAGTCACACCATCCCTTCTGTCACCGATATTCAACTATCGGATGGTAGAAACATTTAATGCAGAGGTTATTTTCGCATTGAGCAGAATCGAACTTATGAAATTAATCCAAATGTTTAGCAGTGCCAACCTTTTTGTATAAAAACAAAGAAATGAGGGAAGAGTAGGAATAGAGGAATAAGAACCCAGTTTAAAAATTATTCTGTTTTTTGCTTAGGCCGCCGTAATTTTCTTTTTTATTTTCCTGCTTTATTCCAAGCAACATAGAGATTCTATAACGTTTAACAGCCTTTAGCATTTTGAAAGGAGTGGTATATATGGTCTTATTGGTGAAGATTTATAAGTTTGCTCAAAGAATCTACTTGAACCGGAGGTATTTAGGCGATCCCCGCTTACTAAATACTACAATGCAGTATTTTGAGGCATATTTGAGTGTTGAGTTACAGCTGGGTGAAGTTACCATCGAAGGCTATTTGAAGTTAATAAAGAGGTTTATAAAAGACACAAAATGTGTGTTCCCGACGCGAGAGATCATCATTGCGTACCTCGCCGCGATGAAAAAGAATCAAGATAGTTTTTCTCATATACGAAATACCAGCAACGGTTTACAGCATTTTATGAATTTCAGAGGTTTCATGGATTTTAAACTCAAGCCGCCGAAAAGACCCAAAAGAGTGATGAAAAATGTGTTATCAGAGAATGAAATAGAATGGATGATAAGAGCCGCGAAAAACCTCAAGGACCGGGCATTTATCGTTTATCTTGCTTACACCGGATGCAGGTTCAAGGAACTTAAAAATACACAGGTAAAGCACTTGGATTTTAAGCATAATGAAGTTCTGATTGAGTCTGGAAAAGGTGACAAGGACAGAAATATCTGCATCAGTCCGGAAGCGCTCGCAATTATTAAAGAGTACATTGAAAAATACAAACGAAAAGAGGACGATTTCCTTTTTCATGAACATTTATCCAGGAAATACGTTATACGTGTGCTAAGAGAGGTGAAAGAGAAGGTTGGAATTACCAAAAAAGTGCATCCGCATCTTTTTAGGCATTCTTTGGCCACCAATATGCTAGAAAGGGGCGCCTCTCTTCTGACAATTCAAAATCAGTTAGGCCATTCCAACCTAAAATCGACACTGATATATCTCAATTTCAACAGAGAAGTATTTAAGAAGCAATATGATCGGTATCGTCCTGATTATTTAGCCATAAAAAGGATACGGATGCTGCCACACGCCGAAACCTATGAGATTGTTGATGAGAGAGGCACCATTTATTCCGGAAGCGAGAAAGATATGTTGAAAATTTGGAAGCACTGGAAAAAGCATAATGACGTGGACACCCGCGGCCATGTAAAACTTGTAAAAGTCATAGGTGTCAAACAGGACGGTGATTTGACCGAAGCTGATTGGTTCAGGGCCGCCAAAATAAGTACGGGGTCAATAGGTTAGCTGTTTTTTATAAACCCAGCGTATTTTTCCGGAGTTCCAGAACCGGAAGAGTCCCCTTTGATGGGCCCATTCCATCTCAGTAAGCCCTTCCGGACAATTTACCGCCTTTTTTCGCTGTGATTGTTTTCCGAAGATCTGTCCCTGCGCGTCGCCATACTTGTAATCCGGCTTCAAGTCTTCGGCTTTTTTAAACCCTATTTTTTCGTAAACATTTCCATAAGACATATCATTATCAGACCAGGTAATCACTTCAGTGGTAATATTAAGCGTTTTGATCGCGTTTTGAAAAAGTTTTGACACACCGCCAATGACGTGATAATCATCTTTAATGCACAGGCGAGTCATGACTATATCTGTTTCGTTGCGAGGGTGCTTGCCAAAAGAAATTACCGCAACCAGAAGGTTATCTTTGCTAAACAGTCCGAAATGATCTTTACATCTGGGGCCTGCTCCCTGGATATGATTATCTTCCATGAACTCGCGGGAATCCTCTTTTGATATTGGTTTGAATGTGGTTGTTCGGGCATGGATTTTATGAGTATAAATTCCTAAAATCGGTTTAAGAAAGTTTTTTACATGTTGTTTTCTGGTTTGCCACTGATAATCCCAAACATGAATGAGCCGAACTCCCGCATCTCTACACTTCAAGTATTTATTATATTGGAAATTGGCAGCCTTTCTCGTTCCCATCACAATATCACTATGCTGGTAAATCAGATTAAAAGCGACGCCCGTCTTTAACTCGTCATTGTATAAATCAATTTCCTCCGGATAGGCAATGGTTTTTTCCGGTTTCCACTCTTTTCCTGTAACTTCCTCTAACCATGCCTTTAATTCTAATTTTCCAAGCCCTTTTGGAGAGTAGGCGTTAAAATGCAGCAGGTTGTTTACTTCAGTGTTTTCAGCTTGTTTCTTGGCTATCTTTTTAACTCTTTTGGCAAGAGTATTATCACTGGTAATAATATCTCTGAGGTCTACAAATGCTCTCAATAGCTGGACACTGGTATTGATAGCCTCCGGCGTATCCAGTATCAAGGCTACCATGATAGCCCCCTGCTCGCTGAAAACATACGTTGGTGCCGGATCGGAAAGCGTCTGATCTAATATTTGATTTTGTATAACTTGTTCAGGCAACTGAAACATAAAATTTTCCGGAAACCGCTGGGAATGATATCTGACTTGTTCTTGCAGGTAGTCAACACTTACCCCATAAAGTTGAGCGAGTTCTCTGTCACGCATGACCCGTTGGTTATTAACCAGAATAATCTTATCCTGAAATTTCTCAATAAGAATGTCCATAGTTTCATCTGCTTTTTTTTTGTCCGGCATTGTTATTCTCCTGATTTTTCAAGTTTAGACTGAGGCTTCCCGTTCTTTACTTCCAATATACGCCCCAGCTTAATCGCATAGTGTGCTTTTTCTGTGCTGGTGTCCATCAGCTCAATTCCCAGGCACTGGACCCGCATAAACGGACTATTCGGTCTGTAGCCATTCTTAAAGTGGATTTCGTCATAATGTCTATTAGCCAGCCTGGCTCGCCAATAGCCTTTATCCTCCCGATATTCTACTCTCTTTATGCCTCTGGAAATTTCATCAAACCATTTTTTATGGAGAGTTAATCTAAGGATGGTTGCCATAGCTCACCGTCTTTTTTTAGGGGTTCCCCACACTTGATTCAAGACCTAAAGTATCGTCGGTGTACTCATTATATCTTTTTCTAAATATTGGTCAAAATATTGCGTCTCAGCTTCCTCTAAAATCTTTGTTACAACCTCAGTTAGCCCCGCAACGTATTTAGTAATGTCCGCCTGGGCAGTAGGTTTTGGGAAAGAGTTATCAAAAAAATTATGTAGATTCAGTAAGAAAAATCCTGCTATACCAAAAGTACCGCCTGCTTTTTCTGAAGATATGATGGTTTCATAACCCTGTATTTTTTTCGAGAGATCAGAGTGCCACGCCTGGGTATCTTCTTTTTCTTTGAATTTTAGTTTGTAAACATGAGCGAAGATCAGATTGATCTTCTCCTGGGAAATTTTCTTTTTCCGGCAAACACTGTGAATGATGAAGAGGTTAAGAATCGCGGTTTCACGTAAAAGATGATATTTCTTCTTTGAATTGAGAATGGCGCATTGAAATCCTGATAGGGCAAAAATCTTTTCAAGATAATGATTGCTGAGGTTCATAGCAACAAAAGATGTTAATGTTTTCAGGTGTTTGTCCATTTCAGATCCTTTTGAAAGTAATTTAACATAAAGGGTATGGAACAAAAAGGATAGGTACTATCCGGTTAAAATATCAGGTTAGAGGCCATAAGATGGTTACAAACAGGATTTCAATAATGGCTTCGGCGGTTTTATCTTTGGCTAGATTGGCCCCTTATCTTTCTTGTTTGGAAAAATGTTAAAGAAAACGGCCGTTTTATATATTAATGTGATATGGTTAAGGCATGATGTTATCTATACCAATAATAATTCTAAAATAAATA
>CAZGNU010000084.1:0-4765 GCA_964527325.1 uncultured Candidatus Peribacteria bacterium
TTACTATATAATTTTATTCAAAATTTCTATTTACACAGTTTTTTGCATACTCCCGCTACATATGAAATGTCTAAAATTTATAAGTTTAATAAATTTAAAAGTATATCTAAAATATTACTTATACTTGCCTATAGTTATATTATAATTATTTTAATCTGAGAATCATATAATAACAAACTTGATTTATTATTACCTCTAGCATTTTTTTATTATATTCCATCTATATTAATTTCATTCTTTTCACTATTTAACAAAGAAAAATTTATTATTTTATTTATTTTAAATTTATTATTTCCACTATTTTATTTTTTTATACTTTTTAATATAACACCTTTTCATTTATTTTAAAAAAACACTCAATATTTTGAGTGTTTTCCTTTAAATTAGGTAATGGCAGCCTCACTAGGAATCGAACCTAGCTCGCGGGATTTGGAATCCCGAATTCTAACCGATGAAATATGAGGCTGTATATTCCACTTCTATTCCCCCTCCTTACGAGGGAGGGGGTTAGGGGGTGGGTTATTTGTATTATACAGAAAATCTGTGAAATGCAACTATTGAATCAGCACCTATAAAGTCTTTTACTTTAGTGTTAGGATCCATAACGAAAGGTTGTTCTAATAGAGAAATTTCAGATTTGAATTTTCACATTTTACCTCCGATAATTTTAAGTAATATGTCATCTGATTTATTACCCATTTTTGGGTCGTTTTTCATTATTTCTAGTTGTATTGCTTTTTCTTTTTCTACAACTTCTTCAGAAATATCATCTGGTGATAAATATTCTGGAGTAGAAGCTGTTACGTGCATTGCAACTTGTTTTGCTTTTTCTTCATCAGTTCAAGCTTTAGCCATAACTAATGCAGCAACTTTTCAGTTTGAATGAACATATGAAGCAGCAACTTCTCATTCTACTATTTTATAATCTACTATTTGTAAATTTTCACCTAATTCTAATGCGTAATCTTTATTTATTATTTCTTGAGCAGCTTCTTTAGAATCTTCTCCATTTTCAGTTAAATATTCACAAATATTAGTAAGCATGTTTTTGAATTTATCAGAAATAGCTAAGAAATCTGTTTCACAAGCTATTGATAAAACTGAAGCTTTACCATTATTTGTAATTATTTTTATACCTCATTCTGAAGTAGCTCTATCAGCTTTTTTAGCAGCTTTTGCTAAACCTTTTTTTCTAAGTTCTTCAATTGCTTTTTCCATGTCTCCATCTGTTTCATTTAGTGCTTTTTTACATTCCATCATTCCTATTCCTGTTCTTTCTCTAAGCTCTTTAACTTGAGCAGCAGTAATTGCCATGTTTTTATTTGTTATTAATTAAAAATCTAGTACATCTTCATCTTTTTTTTCAGAAGATTCTTCTGTTTTTTCAACCTTTTTAGTTTCTTCAACTTTTTCTTCTGTTTTTTCTGTAGTTTTTTCTGTTTTTACTACAGTATTATCATTCATATTATCCTTTATTTTCTTTTCAAAATCATCAATATATTCTAAGTTTATATCTTCTCAATTATGTGCTTTAAATCAAAGAAAACCTGTGATTCATGCATAAATTAAGAATAATATTCATCAAAGAGGAATACTTAAAACTCATACTATGATGAATTGAATAACCATAAATGCTATTAATAAAAAAGTTCCATATTTTATATGTTTCATTAATTCTTTAGATTTAGTCTCTTCTGTAAAGAATAAAACTATTCAACCAAAAGGTACGTAACATATAGAATTTTTAAATTTATCACTATTTGTAGGTTTATTGTCTTCCATAATTTTAATTTAAGAAAATAATATAATATTTTTCACCTTCTATTCCCCTCCTTACAAGGGAGGGGTTAGGGGTGGGTTATTTTTATTTTTCTTCTTTTTTAGCTTCAGTTTTTTTAGCAGGAGCTTTCTTTGCTGGTGCTTTTTTTACTTCTTCCTTTTTAGCTGGTGCTTTTTTTTCAGCTTCTTTTTTTATTGGAGCTTTTTTAACTTCTACTTTTTTAGTAGGAGCAGGTCTCTTGTGATTCATTTTTTGAATTCTTCCTCTAGTAGGAGCACTTACCTTTACTCAAGCTAATTCTTTTTTAAGAATACCCGCTATAAATTCAGTAGATTTTACAGAGTTTGTATTAGCTGGAATTAAATTAGTAACTTGATTTTCATCACCATTTGTATTCATTATTGCAAATGATTTCATGTTTAGAGATTTAGCTTCTTTAACAGCTTGTTTTTCATAAACACCATCAACTACAAATAAAACATCTGGTACTCTTTTCATATCTTTTAATCATTTAAATGCTCTATCTAATTTTTCTAGTTCTAACATTTTCCCTGCAGCTTCTTTTTTTGATAATATATCAAAAGCTCATGATTTAGAATCTTTTAATAATTTTATATATGTAGCTATTCTTCTTTTTATTGTTTTGAAGTTTGTTAATAATCCAGGAACCCATTTTTCAGAAACATAGTAATGTCCAGTAGCCTTAGCTAAATCAACATATGCATCTCTAGATTGTAATTTAGTTGCAACAAAAAGAATTTTTTTACCTTGTGAATGTAATTCTTTAATTTCAGCTTTTACTTCATCTATTTTTTTAACTGTTTCTATTAAGTTAATTACATGAATACCATTAACAGTACCATATATATAGTTTTTCATTTTAGGATTCCAATAGTTTGATTTATTACCAATATGTAATAAATTAGCAAACATATCATTTAATAATTTCTTGTCCATTTTTCTTTAGTTATTTTAATAAGCAAGATTATTTATATAATCTTTAAATAAATATTTTTGTGTGATAATCACTTCCCAAAAATATTTTACCTCATCCTTGAATTCCTTCTCCCTCGAGGGAGAAGGAGGCTACATTTACTTTGTAGGTATCCCCCTCTACTCCAAAGGAGAGGGGTTAGGGGTGAGGTTATTTTTCTTCTTTTTTAGCTTCAACTTTTTTAGCAGGAGCTTTCTTAACTGGTGCTTTTTTAGCAGGAGCTTTTTTTGTAGCAGCAACTTCAGCATCTATTTTATCTTCTTCTCATGTTTTAGCTGGTGCTTTTTTAGCAGGAGCTTTTTTTGCTGGTGCTTTTTTAGGAGCCTCTTGTAAAGCTTTTAATGATAAACCAATTCTTTTCTTATTTGGTTCAAAATTAATAATTTTAGCAGTAACTTCTTCACCAACTTTAACGTGTTCTCTAATATCTTTAACAACACCATGGCTGATTTCAGATAAATGTATTAACCCTTGGATTCAACCTTCAAGATCCATAAACGCACCAAATTTAGAAATTCTAGATATTGGAGCAGTAATTGAATCATTTAATTTATATTTCTTAGCAAGAACATCCCAAGGATTATCTTTTAATCTCTTTATAGATAATGAAATTTTTTCACTATCAAGTCCTATAACTTTTACTTTTACTTTCATTCCTACTTTAGCAAATTTTGAAGGATCTGTAACATGTCCCCAATCAATTTCAGAAACATGAACTAATCATTCTAATCAATCAAATGTAACGAATAAACCATAAGAAAGTATACCACTTACAACTCATTCAACGATATCACCTTCTTTTAAAGTTTTTAATGCTTTACTTCTATCTTCTTCAATAGCAGCTTTTTCAGAGAAAATAATTTTTTTACCACCTTCATCTACATTAATAACTCTAACTTTGAAAGGAGTACCAACTAGACCATTTAAATGTTCTAGTATTTTTTCTGGATCAGCTCATTCTACTCTTGGGTAGTGTAGAGGAGTTAATTGAGAAACAGGTATAAACCCTTTTAAACCATCAATATCAACAAGTAAACCTCATTTATTAGCTTCTGTAGGTTTAACAGTGATAATTTCAGATGATTCGTTATATTTTGCAAGATTACTAAGGTTTTTGATTTGGTTAGCTCTTTTTAATGAAAGGATTAATAAACCTCTTTCAATTGAGTCACCTAAAACCATTACATCAATATCTTGATTAGCTTGTAGTTCATTTAAATCAATAGTATTACCTACTTCTTTAGCAACTACTAAACCTGTAAATTGATTATTTACATTTACTAAAATGTTTTTCTTTTCTATTTTAATAATAGTTCAAGAAATAACTTCTCCTTGTTTTGGATATTTTATCTCAGGAGATTCTTTAAATAACTCTTCAAACAGAGTCATATCTTTATTTGTCATATAGACTAAAAATATTATAAACTAAAATATTACTGCATTCAGCAGCATTAAAATTTGATCATCATAATATTAAAATCCGTTTTACAAGGCTTTTGTATCTGGATTCTAAATATTAAAAATCTCTATAGCAAAAAGTTAAGTTAGGACTAAAACTTTCTACTTTAAAACTTTTAATAATTTTCACTTCCCTTTAAAAAGTGCAGTAAATATATTCAAATACCCTAAATAGTCAAATTTATTTTTAGTTTTTTTCTCACTAAAAAAATGAGGAAAAGTTACCTTCCCCTCACTTTATATTTATAACCATATATAATGGTTACCCAGGATGAGTAGAAATACCAGATTTATCACAAGTCATTTTCTCAATTTTATCAGAGGAAACAACAAGCATAGATATGGATGTCGGCACCTCTTTATTGGTAGCCATATAACTTTTCGCAAGTACAGAAAGTAATTCTGATACTTCAAGCTCAGTAACACACTTTTTAAGTATCTCATAAACCAATTGTTCTGCAAAAGTACTTTCTTCAGTTACTTCACCCATTCCTTTCAAATACTCCTCAATACTTTGAAGTTTTTCTACATCT
>CAZGNU010000085.1:0-4526 GCA_964527325.1 uncultured Candidatus Peribacteria bacterium
ATCTTTATTTATTTTTCCTAAATCACATTTTGTTTATTTTTATAATTCTAGTGATTTAAAAGAATTTAAGATTAGTACAACAGGAATTTGTCATAAAGCTTTTTCATACTCAAGAGCAAAAGAATTATTTTGAAAAGATATATGAAATAAAGAAACATTTTTTTTAAAAAAAAATTACTGAAAACATGAAATAGATGTTTTTTCTGTTGGGTATGAAATTTGATAAAAAAATAAAATAAATTTGCAAAAATAATATCATATGTATAATATGAGTATATATTGTATATAATTAAGTTTTAAAAAATGAATGGTATTATAAAAATAGTACAAAAATCTTTTGAGGATATAAAAATGGAGGATGAAACTTGATTTGAGTTTTGGAGTGCTAGGGATTTGATGAGTGTTTTGGGGTATAAAAAATGGCAGAAATTTGAATTAGTAATTGATAAGGCAATTATTTCTTGTGAAAATAGCTGAACAGAAGGTAAAGACCATTTTACTGATGCCTGTAAAATGGTTTGATTAGGTTCATGAAGTAAAAGAGATATAAAAGATTATTTATTAACAAGATATGCTTGTTATCTAGTAGCTCAAAATTGAGATAGTAGAAAAGTTGAAATATCTTTAGCTCAAACATATTTTGCAGGTCAAACCAGAAAATTAGAATTAGCTGAACAAGAAATAGAGGACAATAAAAGATTAGAAGCAAGAAAAAAATTGAAAAAAAGTGAATGAGAAATTGAAAAAACAAGAGGATTTGAATATTTTTGAGAAGAAAATACAAATAAGTAAAAAATCATGAATCAATAAACTTAATTCGTTAGATGATTTAGAGAATTAATAACAAAAAGCCCTATTTATAGGGCTTTTTGTTTGTTTTTGGTAATGGTACTCCTGAAGGATTCAATATTAGAACTTTAAAGGGATATTTGAGGGAAATTGATATATGAAAATTGAAAGAATTTTATAAAAGTTGCATTTTGTGTTAGATTCTACCATTTACGTCTTGACAAATAATAAATAGTAATTATGATATTGCCCGATACTAAGGTTTTATAATTATAATTTTGGTATTGTTCTTAAAAGTTTTAAGTATTGAATATGTCCTGGTTTTTCTAATTTAGGATACATGAAACAATGGTGTTTCTTATTCAAATAATAGTCATTTCATGACAAGGAGAAGAAGATGATTACTAATGCTAAATGGTTGTTTGTTTTAATGTCTGCCGTTCTGTTACTTTCGGGTTGTGGTGAACGTGTTACGATCAACCCAGGTGAAGTAGGTAAACAAAATACGACTGATGGACTTGAAGACAAACTGAGGGGACCTGGTTCATTTCGTATGGAGTCATGCGTTATTTCAGCCTGTCCTAAACTTATACGTTTACAGACAGCAGTGGCTGCGGAAGAGATTGAAATTGACAAAGTATTTCTTCCGAAATCTAATGTTACTCTTGATGACGTTAAGTTTGGAATCCAATTTCGTATTAAGGAAGACAAAGTTTCCAGAAATGCGGCATTTCATAATATTCGAGCACAGGAACTTTCAACACAAGAGAGTAAAATTACCTCAGAGATGATTTTTGGTACTTATGTTGAGAGAAAAGCTCCTGAAGCAGTAATTGTAGCTTTGCGAGAGTATACTGTTGAACAAGCTTTAACCAATGTGGATACTATTGCAGAATATGTACAAAAAGCCGTTAACAAGTCCCTTGCTGATACCCCTGTGGAAATTACTGAATTTGGTTTTCCTAACGGTATTGGTAAGCCTCCTGCAATAGTATTGACAGCTAAGGAACAGCTTTATGCAATTGATGAAGAAAAGGCTCGTGAAATCAAAGCTCTTGAAGCAGCTCTCGAGGTTGAAGATCAGCGTCAAGCTGTTCAACGAAAGCGCGCTAAGAATGATGCAGAGATTGCAGATCAGCTAGGTATTCCTATTGCAGAATATATGCATCTGAAAACTCAAGAACGCTTTGCTGACGCTGCTGAATCTGGTACACCTGTTGCCCTTGGTGGTCAATTTATTCCTATTTCGAAAGGAGGCAACTAATGAACTTTGAAACTTTAATGGTTTTAACCTTGGTTATGGTAGGAGCTGTATGGCTCTCTTTCTTTCTGAGGGGAAAACGTAATGAACTAAAAAAGTCTGATGAGAAAGATAATGAAAATACTCAATCTTTGATGACTGTGCTACGTTTGGCATACAGAGGAATATGGGTAATTATTGCCTTGTTTGCTGTATTTGTCCTGCAACGTTTTGGTTATGTAGATATCCCGAATCCGTTTGAAGGTCCAATGGATGACTCTCCAGCATATACAGAGAGGCCAAAAGATCCAGGTAAGCCTCCGGAATTGGAAGCCACTACAGGTAGACCAAACCTTCAAGATATTCGTTCAGAGCATCAAAAGCAACTGGATGAATATGAGAAGTAAGCATTTTATTAAAGACCACTCTTCGGAGTGGTCTTTAATCTTTTTTAATAGTAAGAAAATTTTAACAAGACTTAAATAAAAAAGACCTAATTAGGTCTTTTTCGCTTAAAATAGGTATTGGTGCTCCTGATACGGGTATGTTTTAGAACTTATAAGTAGTATTTGAGGGAAATTGATTTAGATGAGTTGAAAGAGTTTGTAAAAATATTTAAATATATATAATATTTAAAATATTCATTAATTATTTTTTTTATGGATTTATATAGAGTTTTAATAATTACATTTATAATAATTATTACAATAATTATTGTTTTTAAAATATTTGTGAAATTATTAGAATTTATTTTAGAGGGGAAGTCATTATATGATTACATAAGTCATATAATTAGTAAAACATTTAATATATTGTTATTTATTTTATCTATAATAATAGCAATATCTATATTTAATATATTAATATGGTTATTGTTTAATGGATTTTATATTAACAATATAGGTATAAATAAAGCTGAAATGTTAAAACTATTATTATATATTTTTCAATTAATAATAATATGAATATGAATTTATGTATGATATATAAATTATAAAGAATTAATTAGGAAAAATATATGAGATCATTTTCCTAAAATAAAAATAGATAAGGAAAATTTTATTCAAGAATATGATAAAATTGAACTTAAATATAAATCTAAGTTAGTAGTTGAAAATTTATGAGATAATTTAATAAAAATAAGTGTAGATAGTATATTTATTAATTGATTACCTAAATGAGAGAAAAATTATAAAAAAGAAAAAGTAGTAAATTTTTTACATTTATGGATGGTTGCAATTTTAATAGATAATAATGTTCTTTATTGAAGAGATAAGACAGATTTAATTATGTTAAATAATAATCAGAAGTTAAATATAAGATATACTGATATTGATTATATAGAGGTAATACTAGAATTAGAAAGTTATGGACTTAAACAATATAAAAATATAATTATAAAGGCAACAAAAGAAAATGATAAAAATAAGAGATTAGATAAGCCTTATAATTTTTCATTTTGTAATTCTAATTATTTATAAAAATAAAAGAGTTAAAATATATTAGCTTCATTAAGAGAAATATTTATAGCTTGTAAATCAAGTCAAAGATAAATTTGGGTAGTTTTCAAATCAGAGTGTCATAGAATACGGGATATATTATATATATTAATATTTTTTCTAACTAATTCTGTAGCAAAAGTATGCCTAAACATATGTGGAGTTAATTTAAAATCTAGTTGTCATTTTATTTTGTTTAATATATTGTAAATATCTCTATGTTGCATATTTCAACGAAAACGTGTAGGGAACAATATATTAGTTTTTATTTTTACACTTTTCTTTTTACATAGATAAGGAATTAATAAGTCAGAAAGTTTATAAATCATAGGAACAAGTCTATCTTTTCATCATTTTCATTTATTTACTTTTATAGTCTGATTTAAGAAATCAATATCTTCAAAGTTTAAATTAATTAATTCATATAATCTTAATCAAGTATACATATAAAAAAACAAAATAGTTTTATTTCTAATTGTCATAAAATCATCATCAGAAAATGTATTATTAATTACTCTTTTAACTTGTATAATTTGTTTAGTATTTAGATATTTAGGAAGAATTTTATCAGTTCTTCTAACTTTAATGTTTGTTAATGGATTTGTATCTATAAATCATCCTTTAACTAAATAATTACAAAATACTTTATAGTTTTTTCTATATTTATTATATGTATGTGAAGACCATTTTAATTTAATTAGAAGTTCTCAAAGTAACCTTTTAAAATTTAATTCTGTAAAGGTTTCAGGATTACCTATTTTTATATATTGATTATTACAGAGTACATTGAATATAGTATTATAATTTTTAATTGTAGCGGGACTTACTCATTCATTGACTTCCTTTTCATGTAAAAAAGTATCAATAAGATCTATTCAATAATTTTTCATATATACAAAATATTAAAAAATATATAACTTTCTCTTTAACAAAGCCAATTAATTTGGTAGTATGTCAAAACATTTTGTGCATAAAATCTCAAATGAAAATACTTAGTA
>CAZGNU010000086.1:0-2305 GCA_964527325.1 uncultured Candidatus Peribacteria bacterium
ACCTAACAGTTAGCTATCTAAAGATAGGGGTTTTAAACCCAATAGTGGAAATAATCAAATAAATCTTATTAAATATTTATTTTTTATAATTTTTTCAAAGTATTTTTCATTTTCACCTGGCTTTCACCAATTAAATCTAGCATAAATTTTATCAAACCTATGTTCAATATAATTTGGAAAATCGTTAATCCATGCTTTTGATTCAAGTAAAACTAAATATTTTATAATATCTTCATTTGAAAAATTATCCATAGCATAATCAAAAGCTTCGTCGCTTTTAACAGCTTCTTGTAAATTTCCAAGATATCACATTTTTATACATTTATGCAACCAATCTTTATCAGCTAACATTTTTTCAATCAATATACTTGTAGGACATTTTTTTACATGACTTGTTTTTTCAAAAATTCTCTGTATATCAACCTTTTCAAATGCTTCAGGATTATGTTTTTTTATAAGTTTATAGTAGGTTTCAGTAAAGAAATTTGAATTTAAATCATTTATACTAATACATTGCAACAATCTATCTACAAATTTTTTAATTAGTGTTTCATTTTCTTTATTTTCTTCTTTATTTTTATTAATAAAATATTGAATAGGTGCTAGATGAGTTTTTTGTACTACTCTTCTAAATTGGTTTTGATCCAAAGAAATTATTTTATTAAAAAAATATTCAGTGTTATTTTTGATTAGTTTAGTTATAGCACGATTTAAAGTACCTTTTACATGAGAATTTCATCTAAACCTGTCACTTTTTTTATAGATATTTATTATTTCATCATTGTTTTCAATAATATAATCTATAAGTCTCTCTTGTAATTCTTTTCCAAATCATAGTTCTTCAATAATTTTTCAATCTCACATGATAAATGCAAATTGTTTTATATTTGCTTTATCAAATAAGATACTTTCAATTTCAAAACCACTTAAGTACTCAAGTATTTTAGAATTAATTCTACCTTTAAAATCACTACTTGTTACTAATCTAAAAATATCTCTTCTCAAATATTTTAAAAATCATAAATATGATTCTGAATATATATCATTCATTAATCAATTATTCAAACAAAATTCTCAGAAAAATTTTATATCATTTTCTTTAAAAAGTCTAAGTAAATCATCTTCTTTTCAATTGTAATCAAAAAATTTACCTAAAAAATATTTCTTAGTATCTAAATCAAAATCTTTTGATGTAACAAAAGATTTAAAAACTAAAAGAGCTTTTCTGTATCAAAGCTCTTTTGTTATTTGAACAAAGTCTGTATGATAATCTATTTTTCAAACTATTTGGGTAATTGAAGTATTATTAATGATATCACTAGTATCATTTTTTGTTTCATCAACAAATGAGACGTTATTACTAACATCTCATTTATTATTTCATAATTCTGGTCATTGGATTATATCTGGCATTTATATTTATGATTAACTTATATTACTTTTTATTCTTACTATTCTTATAACTCCACTTACTTTTTTCATCATCTCAAGTTGTTTCTTCTACTATAGTTATTTTTTCAATCTGTTCCTTAATAGCATTAACAAAACCTTCAATAAACTGTCCTACTTGGTCTAATGATTCTACATCAGTAGCTTCAGAATTATCCTCTGATATTCTGTTTAATCTTTCTTTATAGTAATCATCAACTTCTACAATAGTATCATCAATAGTTTTAAAGTTTTTTCTATATCATTTAAGTTTTTCTAGGTTGTATTGTCTTTTTATATATTTATGAAACGGTTCTTTTGATTTTAAAAATAAATATATATTAAAATGTGGAAGTATATATTTTTTAAAATAATCACCTCTAAACATTTCTCTTAAGATTATTAATGATTCATTATATAAGTCTTCTATTTTTAGTTCTAAATCAATTCAAAGATCTTCATTTATTCTTTGTTTATTTTTAAAGAATTTTTTTAATCTTTTTATATGTTTTTTATCATTAGATTTCATGAATTGTTTTAAACATCATTCTATATGATTTTTATCAGAATCAGAGAAAAAATCACTATCAATCAAGCTTTCTAATTTTTCTAAGTCAAAGCTTCAGTTTTTATTTTCAAATAATTCCTTATAAAGGTTTTTTCATTCAAATTCTTTTCTTCTAGTTTTTAAATTAACTGAAATATTAGATTTTAATTCTGATTTTTGAACTGTTATTTTAGATTTCAAATTAGTAATTGATAAATCACATAATTCTTTATATTTCATATAAAAAGGTTCTTTTAATAATTCAAATAAATGTTGTTCATATTGTGTTTTAACACAAGTTAAATAATTAAATTTTGGGGTTCGTTCAAT
>CAZGNU010000086.1:2315-4474 GCA_964527325.1 uncultured Candidatus Peribacteria bacterium
CTCTTAAATCAAATATAGAATCTTCATCACTATTCCATATTTTTTCAAAAATTTTATCTAAATCATTTCAATACACATCAGGCATTTTTGATTTTAATCTAGTTTCAAAATGTTCAATCTTACTATCAACTTTTTGTCTTAATTGTTTAATTTTATTATTTTGATACTTTATTTTATTTTTCTTAGACTTAATTATCTTTTTACAAGACTCAATCAATTTATTTTTTGTATCATCATCCAACATTTTATTTTCTGATAAACTCTTTATTTCTAATTCTATAGAATCTATTTCCATTAATCTACATCTTATTTCATCTTCATAACTTGCTAATAATCCAGGGTATTTATTTTCAAAATCATCTAAAAACTTTATTAATAAATCATAAGTTTTATCAATATTTTTTATTCTATTACTTAGTTTCGATATATGAGATTTTAACCATTTATCTCTATTTAACTTTTCATTAATTAAGTTGTCAAAGCTTTTACTTTGAGTATCTCATAAATTACTAATTTTTCATAATGCTCTAAAAAATCTATTGCTTTTAAATTCTTTCAATTTTTTAGCTAAAAATTCTTTTATCAATTTTTTTCTATCACTTTTTAATTTAGAAATATTTTTTGCTGAAAAGTTTTCAATATTAGTAATTTTATTTTCATTCTTTTTTCTTAACTCTGTTACTTCTGTTGGTTCTTTAATAGTCTTTTCGTATTCTCTATCATATTTCTTTCACATCAAAAAACTAGGTGTAACTCATTTTGGTTTTGCTTTTATAGATGAATATACCTTAATATTTTTTGTAGTTTGTTTTTTGTTTATTTTTTTCAACATTATATCATATTCCTCAAACATTTCAGGAATTGTAACTGTAATATCTGTTCTATCATACTCAATAAGCAATGCTTCAATATCCTTTTTAAGTATTTCTTGTCATTCTCTTACTCAGTGATTAAGTGCAATAGTAGAGTCAAGTTTAAATTTTTCTTTTTTAAGACAATTTGTTAAATATTCTATTATTTCAGAGTGTGAAATATGCGAAGAAAAACCATCAATAAATTTTTTATTACATTTTACTTCATATTGTTCTTTATTTACTGTAACTTTTTCTCTATCCTTTATTACTATTTCATTTCAAAGTGTTCACTCACATAAATAACCTGGAGCCAACAATGTTGCCTTAGGGTCTTCTAATATCATTCCTAAATGATTCATAATAGCACCTCATTCCATCATTCATGATGAAGCTAGTATTATATGTTTTTTGTCTTTATTTTCTTCATTATATACTTCTTCCCACTCGTTTTCTCATAAAAATCTAAATACAACTTTTCAAAAAACTTCTATTTGTGCATCTTCTGTTAATAAATCAAAAACTTCTCATTCAAATTCTATATATAAATTTGTTAGTTTTTCTCACAAAGGTGCATCAATTAATATTTCATTATCTAAAATACTAGGATTTTTTGCTTTAGCTTCAAGTAAAGTTATCAAAACCTCTTGAAGTCTTTGTTGTGCAAAAGTAGAAACAACAACATTTCATTTTGATTGTTCTATTGAGTCAATTAGATCTTTAACAGATTCTTCACTATCTCTATGTTCCTTATTTGCATATGTACTTTCTATTTGCAAATAGTTTGTAGGGAATGCTGGTAATTCTGGTTGCCCTAATCTGTTGTCTTTAATTCTTCAAAGATCACCAGAAAAACTTGCAGTTACAGCGTTATCTTGCCTACAAATATCCATAATACTTGAGACTCTTTTTTTAGTAATAGCTGATGCAATGTGAACTGAAGCAGATCAAACTACGTGAGCCGCTTTAGTTAGAGATAATCATGTTACTCTTTTAATATTTTTTTGTTTCTTTCTAACTTTAACTAAACTACTGGCTTTAGTTATATCATTAATTGTAAAATCAATATTAAATTCTGAACTTTTTGTTCTTTCTTTTAATATTTTTATTAACTTATTTTTGTTATTTATTAATCTATCTATATCAGCAATAGTTTTAATTTTGTATTTTTTTAATAAATTGTTATGTCTATTAAATAAAATTCTTATAACTTCATAATCTTTTGTATATTTATAATCATGACTATTTGCATCTTTATGGCTCTTTTTTTCGTAGCGGGAAAAATAATCAATTTTTAATAACTAGTTT
>CAZGNU010000087.1:0-4215 GCA_964527325.1 uncultured Candidatus Peribacteria bacterium
ATTCCATTGTAATATATATCACTGTCTATATTTGGAAAATTAAATGCGCTGTGGCAATTTGAAAAGATTCCACAATCACCTAATTGCGGTTGTCAAGCATGATACACCAAAAAACACCGGACAAAAGGTATAAAAAATAGATGTTAAGTGTATAGTAATTATTGTATGTGATACAAAATACAAAAAATGAGAAAGAAATAATTAAGAATAAGAATAAAAAAGTTGAATTAAACTGATAATTCTAATTTTAAAAGAATATAATAAATATTTTATCCAATTAATGAATTTTAGTATTCATATTTAAAACAATTTCAGCAGTGAAAGTCACAGGCTAAACTTACAAATCTGGAAATATAATAATCCCTTTCTTTAGCAGGTAAACTGTATTGAGAAGCAATTTTTCTGGCAAAATCCTTACAGAAAACCTGTTTTTCATAATAAGGTAATTTGGTTAAAGAATCGTAAGTTGAATTTAACCAGAAATTTCTATCCACAGAAAATTGAGCTTTGACAGCATTTTTAAAAACAGATTTAAGGTAGTCAGTAACAGAAAGAGAATTTTTAAGTTTTAACTTATCCTTTTCAAAATCATCAAAGATAAGGTCCTTTGATTTTCGCCTTAATCTTAAAAGTTCGTCATAAACTTTATAGTCATGATTACGGTTTTTAACATTTACAGCAATACCTAAAAGATAACGTTCTGGGAAATTATCAGGTATATCTGCAGAGGTTTTAAAAATGGCAAGAGCTTCGGTAACTGCTTCAATACCGGATTTAGCTATTGCAGTAATAAATGTTCCATTTGGGTCTTTAAGATCAAGGTTTTCAAATTCATCTTCCAGTAATTTAATACAGGCAGGGTTTGTGCGTTTACGTACTTCTTTTTGTTGTTCAATAATTCTTTTTTTAATTTTCAAAAGTCTTTTTCTGGCTGTTTTAATTTCTTCTGAATTGGGCAGGTCTTCATTATAGCTTTGTATTGGAGTACGGTTTTTCAGTTTAGCTCTTTTAACATGGTTGCGTCCTGCACAATATGAAAAAAGGATATAATATAAAATATTTTTAGCAAGACCTCTTAAAGAATGTGTATTGATTTTAATTTCAGGCATGGTTTGAGAAAAAAGGCCAAAAGCACCTTCTATGGGGGAATCATTTTGAGGTCTTTTTAGAGTAGTGGACATGCTGATAATATTATTTTTTTCAAGATGGTTTTCAATTTCATCTGTAAAGTTTGAAGGCCTGTTATCTCTTATAAATGCCTGTGGATGAGTACTGGTAGTTAAAAAAGAATGATTAAGTGCATAAAGCACACCTTTGCTGTCTTCAGCATCTCTTATTGAAAATCCTGTATGAGCACCTGTTTTATAGTCAACAGCAAGCTCCCAGCAGAAACTGTATTTTACATTATTTAATGTAATGGTTATTTTATGACCGTCAGCACCGATTTGAGCATTTGGAAAAAATGTTTCAAGAGAATTTCTTATGGCTTCAGGGAAAGGGTCTTTTTTTTTGCGGCGTTTTCTGCTTCTTTTTTCAGACAGTGCCAATATTTGGGATACTTTATAGGTTGAAATATAAATTCTGTGTTTTTCTAAAGAGCTGCAAAATGCGGTAAAATTACCTTTCCAGTTTTCCCATAAATATATTACCTTAGCACAAATTCCAGTCCAGGCCGGTGAATCATAATTGCTGTAATCATTTTCATTATTTTCATTTATATCGTAAGAGGATGTACTGTTTTTTTGATTATCTGAATTATCAAGTTTTATTTTTTTATCTAAAAACCATACTTTTAAAGTGTTTGATGATATTCCGGTTGCCTTTTCAATATGCAAAAAGGTAAATTGGCCGGTATTTTTTAAAGGTGTTAAAAGCTCAATTATAAATACCCTGAAAGAATCCGTATAAATGGTTCTTTTTTCAGATTTTAGTACAGCACCAGGGTTTTGCATCAGATAATCACGTATTTTTGATGAAATTTCAAACAGATGTTCATAGTTAATACTGCTTTTGTTTTTTTCCGGCCTGCCGCAGGTCCTGTTTGCCTCAGGTAAAATATGCTCAATATTTTTAACAATTTCATATGTACGTGACCTTGATACTCCCAGTTTATCAATAACCTGGCTTATAGTGGGCAGGTTTCTAAACTTGTCCTTTATGAAACGTAATGCCAGTATAAAAAGGGCGGCTTTTATTAAATTGCTGTATTCTGTGTTGTTTTTTGCTATATTATTCATGGGTTTATTTTTGTATAAATTTTTTTACGGGAATAAAAAAATTCTTAATATAACAAATAATAAACCCACTATTAATTAAATTTTATAATATTTTCTGACCCATTAAATATACTTCCGGTTTTCCTTTTATACTTATAACCTTAAACATTTCAAGACTGCGGTGATTCAGCTCAAATCCATCAGAAATCTGTTCTTTTGAAGCACCGGATTCAATTAAAGCCATAACTTCCTCGTGCCGTCCATAATACCTGTCTGCCGGCACCAAAAGTCCTCCAAGTGCATGATGGGTACGTCTGTGATTATACCAGTCAAGGTGAGTTTTCAGCTTGCTCCTCATTTCCGATACATCATAAAACCGGTACTGGTTAAAAAATTCCTTTTGCAGGTTGGCATTAAATACTTCTATTTTTCCATTCCACTCTTTATGCTCTGCTACTATCTGGTCTATTCCCATCTCCTCAAGCAGTTTTGTAAAGCGGGATATCCCTTTGTAGGACCAGAATGCCGACCCCTTGTCAGTCATTACATATTCCGGCCTGCCATGTTTATTTGTAGCTTCTTCAAATGCTGTTATTACCGTATCAGCCCTTTCCGCATCGTCTACACTGTAGCCTGTTACATACCGGGAACAGTCATCCAGAATTATTAAACTGAAAGTAACAGATTTATTTACATGCCGGCATAAAAAATCCAAATGCCACATATGATTTGGCCTTTCGGCTTCAAACTTTTTATCATGACTTTCACTTTTTATTTTAGGTGGTCTGTATCCTGCATCTTCCATTACCCTGCGTATTGTATTTACAGATGTTTTTATCCCTTTGCGTCTTAACTGGTTTCTTATCTGGCTCGGCCCCAGCCCCGGATGACGGTGCCATTCATTTAGTATTTCCAGATCTCTTTGTTTTTCTATCTCCTCTTTTGACTCCCCGTTTACAGGCGATTCACATTTTCCTTCAGATGCTTTTTTTACACGGTCCAGCCATTTATATATCGCACAGCGGCTGGCTCCAAACTTGCCGCTTGCTGCCACCACTCCTTTTTGTGATGCATACTCTATTATTTCTGCTATCTGGCTGGGGGTATATCTTTTTGCTGTTTTTTTCCTGAATTCCACTGCTGTTATTTTATTACCATCTTTACCTGTTCCATTTTCATTCTTATATTTTATACACCATTTATATACCGTGCTTTCAGGGAGAGCATACTTCTGTATCACCTGCCTGAATCCTGTCTTTTCTATCTCTTTAACTATTTTAAGCCTGTATTCTTGAGTGTACTTTCTGTAACCACTTTTTCTAATACCATTATCTCCAGCCTGCTCAGCTTTTTGTCTTTTAATTTGCTGTTTCCAGCCGCTTACTGTACTTACCGGTATTTGGTGCAGCCGTGCACCCTCATTTAATCCGTACTTATCACAATCTTTTAATACTTTTTCCTTTACTTCTGATGAATAACTTCTTAATTTTCTTCTTCCTTTTTTCATGGTTGAACTCCTGGTTATAAGTCTTTTTCTCCTTTCAAATACTGTCCGGAGTTATTGACTTGTTTCAGGTGTTCAATGTACAATAACAGCAGGTAGGTGATGAGTGCGATTATGATAAAGATGGAGATGATGTATTAAATTCCGATGATAATTGTGAGTTTGTATTTAACAGATCTCAAAGAGATATTGACGGAGACAAGCAGGGAGATATATGTGATGCTGATATAGATGGAGATGGTTTTCTAAACTATCAAGATAATTGTGATTATGATCAAAACAAAAACCAAAATGATTCAGATGGAGATGGAAAAGGTGATATGTGTGATAGAGATGAAGAACAATCCGTTTCTATGACAGATGTTCTTGCTGCTGCATCTGATTCTGATGTTGTTGTTAAATATAATATACAACATAATAAAGCCAGTGATTTAAAAGTAAGCCTTATTACTCCGGCAGGAAATGAAATGATATTGCATGACGGATTTTATCAAA
>CAZGNU010000088.1:0-4199 GCA_964527325.1 uncultured Candidatus Peribacteria bacterium
ATGTAGATACTTATACTTTGTTTGAGATGGTTAATTTAACTAGTGATATGTCTGTTAGTAATGAGACTAGTGAGTGGAATGTTACGATACAAGAAGTTGCTAATCCTTGTTCATCTGCAAATCCTTCATCAGATCTAAACTGTACATCAGAAGACATAACACTTACAGAGACTTGGATCATAAACGTAAGCACTAATTTCACTGACTCAAATATCACTGGTGATAATGTAATAATAGGATCAGAAGGAGATGCAGTCTTCGAAAACATCATGCTTGATATGGATAACTTTGAGATAGAAGGAAACATTACAATATCTAATTCTGCTTCAACACTTAAGAAGCATAATATAACAATAAGACCAAATGCAAGAGTAATATATGATAATGTAACTTTAAAGATTGATGAGTTCAGCATTGGGCAAGGTGCTTATGTAGAGTTTAGAAATGGTGGAAACACTGTCTGGCAGAATGGAGAGTTAGAAGTCAACGGAACATTAGTAATCGATGCAGAGACTTACAGGATGAATGTTACTTCAGATGGTGAGTTTGGAATAACAGTTAATTCTGGTGGAAACTTAACTATAAGAAATGGTGCAAACATAACAAATGGTGAAGATGCTGCATCAGAATATGATTTTGATGTTTATGGAAATTTAAGTTTAGAAGATTCTTATGTTTCTAAAATGACAGCTAATGGAATTAACATTTATTCGGGTGCAGATGTTCATAATTTAGGTAATGTTACATTTAGTGATAATTTAGATAGTGCAATTACAACTGAAACAAATATTAGTTTGACTGGTGATTTAAATACTGATGGAAGTTGTTTTAACATAATTGCAGACAATATCACAATTGATGGGGCAGGTTTCAACATCACTGGAGACATTAATGCAACAAAATTAATTGACAGAGCTTACACAGGATTAACGATTACAAATACCACTCTCACTGGTGATGTACTGACCATGGGTAATTATGATGGTAATGAGGATACTTGTGGTAATGGTGGGTCAGTCACATTAATAGATTCCAATGTTGAAAATATTTCAACTATGGCTGGTAATGGACCCAACGAATGTACTGGTGGTTCTGTGACATTAACAAATTCTATTGCACTTGATATAAACCTCACTGGTTCGTATGGTTATAATGGTGGTCCAGCAGGTGACGCTACATTAATTAATTCTAATGCTACAGGAATCTTTGCTATCGGAGGAGATACTTCTGAGGAATCTGGTACTTATGGAGGTGTAGGTGGGACTGTCAATATTTCTAACTCTGAAGTCGAATCAATATATTCACGAGGAGGTATTGGGTCTGATAATGCTGGTGCAGGTGGTCCAATAATATCTATGGATTCCAATGTCACATTGCTTGATTCTAGTGGTGGTACTCCTGCGATGTCTAGTTATGGTGCAGCAGGCGGTCCAATAAATATAACAGACTCTAATATAACTACTGCAATATCTTCTGGAAGTGATGGTGGAATTGCAGCCGGTGATGGTGGTAATGGTGGCAAGATAATTATCAGTAGTTCAACAGTATCTACATTAATTTCACTAGGCGGTTCAGCTCAATTTACTGGTGATATAGGCGGCACTGGTGGTACTATAACAGTAACAAATTCCATTATAAACTCAACAAATTCTAATGGGGGGGCTGGTTCGTATGGGGGCAATGGTGGAAATATAAACTTAACCAACTCCAATATAATCACCATAACTACTTCCGGTGCCAATATTTCTGGAGGGGATAGTCAGTATGCGGGTGACGGTGGTGATGTTTCTGTCTTGAATTCCACATTTGAAACAATACTTTCTCAAGGGGGTATTTCTGACTCTGGCTGTGATTATGAAATTGAAGATTGTCAAGGTGGTGACGGTGGCAACGTGATTCTCACAGATTCACAAGTATCTTTATTCCCCATAATTTATTTATATGCGGGTACTGGTTTGGATTTGAATGGTTCTAATGGCACTCTAATCATAAATCAAACTTCATTTTACAATACAAACGGTTCAATAAATTTCAGTTATGTATCGACACAAAACACAACATTCAGTTCCATCATGACTATCTTGAATCGTTCAGCTGATGTTGACTCTGTTACTTATTCAGATTATAACGTCAGTGCAAACATCACTCTTGAAGGCCATGGACTAACAGACATAGTAATCAAGAAAGACGGAGTAACATGCGAAGCACCAGATTGTTACAATCTAACTGCAAGAAACGCAGATCCTTTCATATTCAATGTAAGTTCATTCAGTAATTATTCAATTGAAGAAGCACCTGTTGGACCTTGTCCTAATTCTTGGGTCGGCGATGGAACAACTGCAAGTCCATGTAACATAACAGAATGTAATACAATCTCCACTGCTAACTTGACATATCAATTAATTGATAATGAAACAACAATAGGGGATTGCTTTAATATAACTGCAAATAATATTACTTTAAATTTTAATGGGTATTCAATAAATGGAAGTAATGGTGGAGGAATCGGTATTAACACAGATGGATATAATTATACAACTGTATATAGTAATGATAATAGTTATAATGCAATTATAGACTTTAGTTATGGTATCTATTTTACCAATTCTAATTATAATAATATTTATGACATAGGAATAACCAACAATGATACGGAGAGTTTTGATATTGGGCTTTACTTAAATGGCAATAATAATACTATTGATTCAGTTTATTTCAGGGACTTTTATGAGGGACTGGATATTTTTGGAGATTATAATATTGTAAATAATTGTAGCTTTGAAAACGGGAACTATTTCAATATATACTTCACTGGAAATAATAACCTATTCCTAAACAATAATATGTTTGGTGTTGGTGAAAACACGGGTTTTGAATATGGGTTTTCGGGGACTAATAACACTTTACAATACAATAATTCTGACGGTGAGATATTATTCCTAGAGTCTTTCGATTCAAGTACTACTTATGAAGTTGAGTTTGGTATTGGCGGGGATATTGAGATA
The DNA here is from genome assembly GCA_964527325.1 of uncultured Candidatus Peribacteria bacterium. GTDB lineage: Bacteria > Patescibacteriota > Gracilibacteria > BD1-5 > UBA6164 > UBA6164. The sequence continues at coordinate 3,006 of CAZGNU010000088.1, forward strand.
GGAAATAATTATGCATTTGTAGATAGTACCCAAATCACTGAATTGAATATGAGTGCAAATGTAACTCTTCGAGATACAGGAATAACAAATCCTAGGATTCTGAAAAATGGAACCTTATGTACGGATTGTACTTTGCTTTCATCAGATGGAACCACTCATATATTCAATGTTAGTGGGTGGAGTAATTATACATTAGAAGATAAGTTCTCTCCAACAGTTTGTGATACTTTAGATGAGGCTGGAACTTATACTTTACAGGATGATATTTCAACAAATGTAACTTGTTTTAACATAACTGCTAATAATGTAACTCTTGATTTTAATTTATTTAATATTACAGGGGATGGTTCTGCAAATAGTTATGGTATTTATGTAAATGGATATAATAATATAACTATTTATGGCGGTGATAGTTATGATACAATTATTGGCTTTGATAGAGGAATTTATTTTGACAATTCTTATTATAATAATGTTAGTGATATACAAATAAATTCTTCTAATCTTAATTACGGTTATGGAATTCATATTGGTTCTAATTCAGGCAATAATACACTTACCTCAATTACTTATAGTAATAATATTATTGGTCTTGCTCTTGAGGGTAGTTATAATAATATAATTTCTTCTTATTTTGTCTTTAATACTATTTATGGTGTTGAATTATCATCTTCTAATAATTTATTCTTAAATAATGATTTTGATAACAGTCATAATTTATATTATAGCTCTGGAAGTAATAATGTCCTTAAGTATAATAATTCCCAAGGGGTAATACTATTCTTAGATCAAATTGATTATGATTTTGATACAAATGACTATATTACTTTTGGTACCGACCAAAGAATAGAAATTTCTAATAATTATGCTTACATAGATTCTGCTTCACTTTCTGAATTGAATAAGAGCGTAAATATAACTCTTAATAATCTTGATTTAAGTGGTGTTACAGAACCTGTTATATTGAGGAATGATGTCGAGTTGTGTGATTCTACTACAACACCTGCTTGTTATAATTTTACACCTTTGACAGCAGATCCTGTTATATTTAATGTAAGTTCATGGAGTAATTATAGTATTGGACAGAATCCAAATACTGCACCTAATGTTACAAATGTTATTTTGAATGCCACATCAACTAATAATTATACAACTGATAATTTAACAGGATATATTGGTGCGACAGATATAGAT
>CAZGNU010000089.1:0-4031 GCA_964527325.1 uncultured Candidatus Peribacteria bacterium
TTAAAACTAGTTATTAAAAATTGATTATTTTTCCCGCTACGAAAAAAAGAGCCAAAAAAATTAGCAAATTTAATGGGTTGAGATATTATTGTAGAAAGTGAATTATGAGAGGGGTCAACTTTTATAATTACATTAAAATTAGAATCTAGTTTTTTTAAAAAATAAATTATTATATTTATATAATAATCTCAGCATCTCAATCAGTTATTAAAATCGTATGTTCATATTGACATCAAAGACTTCAATCTTTAATATAAACTTCCCAGTCTCATTCATCTACTATTTCTCAGCATGTTTCTCACATAATTGGTTCTATAGCAAGAGTCATTCATTTTTTTAGTGTAACTCATTTTCAAGGTTTTCAGAAATTTGGAATATGAGGTTTTTCGTGAACTGATTTTCAAACTGCATGACCTGTTAAATTTTTTACTACCACAAATCAAGCTCATTCTATTTCTTTTTGAATAGCATTGGAAATATCTCAAATTTTATTTCATGCTCTAGCTTGTTTAATTCATGCTTTTAGAGCTTTTTTATTAGCTTTAATCATTTTTGCTCATATTGTATTTTGTTTATTTCATCAAACTATCATTGAAAAAGCTGCATCAGTATTTATTCAGTATTTTTTATCTTTTACTCAAAAATCTATTGTAACTAGATCACCATTTCTAAAAACCAATCATGTTCTTGGACGTCAGTGGACAACAATATCGTTTACACTTATACAAACATTAGAAGGAAATCAATAAACTCAATTAAATCAACATAAAACATTATGTTTTCTTGTAATATCATAACATAATTTATCGATTTCTAGAGCAGTAGTTCAGTGTTTTATAAGTTTTTTAATTTCTTTAAAAACTTTTTTATGAATTACTCCATTTTTTCTCATTATTTCTAATTCTTTTTTATTTAGCATTTTTTTAAAATTAATTAGTTGTACATTTTCATTCTCATCAACTTCATCATCATTGAGATTTACATATGTTTTCAGATTTTGAGATAGTTTCTTCTAATGTTTTTATACTTAAGTCTAAACTTTTATGGGCATCAATTATTCTTCATCTTAGGTTTTTTGTTGCTATATCTCAAATTGCAGTAAAAGGTAATTCATTGTTATACATTATCGATATTTTTTCTTGAATACGTTTAGTTTTTTCTGCTTTTTTTTCAAGTTTTTTTATTCAATCAATACTAAGTTTTGATCATGGCTTGTCTCATATTCTGTTGTCTAATTCATTATGTAATAATTCTTCTTTGAATTTTTCTAGTTCTTTTTCTGTATTAGTTTTTATTAAATCATAGGTATTTGTTGCAAAATTGTTATTAAGATTTAGTCATTCTAAATTAAATTTTTTTAGATTTGTTTTTAATATATTGTGATAATCTGTATGTATTCATTTATCACTTAATTTATCCTTTAATACTTGTTTTTCTATTTCTGCTTCTTTGTCTGGTTTATTTCAAATAAGAAGTTGCCATGCATCTTTCCATTTTTGTATTCAATCTCTTCATTCTTCATTAATGAGATTTATTTCACTTATTGATTTATTTATTTTGAAGAAAAATCATCATTCAGTATCACTACACGTGCTTAAGGACTCTTTATTATAATTTTTTTCTATTTCTGAAATAAAATCATCACTAACTAGATTTAAGTCTGAAGATTTAATATTTATTTTTTCTCACATAACAGTAAGTCTATACAAATTTAATATTGCATCAGTATTTTGTACTAATTTTCACACTAATTCACTTGCAGTTGAAGCTTTGTAATTACAATTTTTTGTAATTCAATAACAAGGATTTAAAACTGTTACGTTTCAGTATCAGCTAGAATTTAGGCTTTGTAAATATGTAAGTAGTCATTTATTTTCTTGCTCCAAGATTTTATAATCTCTTTCTATTTCTTTTGGAATTTCATTAAAAATAGGGAATATAGCAAAATATTTCGCATATGATTCGTATCAACTAAAGTTGAATATTTCATTAAAACTACCTTCTAATTCAGTAAAAGAAATTTTAATCGAATTACCAATACTGTCTTCTAGAGAATCACTATTATTTATTCATTCAGAAATATTTTCTATTACACTTTTGTTATTTTTTATATAATCTAATAAAACCTGAGCACTTTTATCTTTTATAAGACAAGTTCAGGATGCAAATGAATTAATCGGAATACTTAAAAAAGTAATAATTATTAATAAAAAAGTTTTTTTTACCATAAGGGTATTTGTTTCAGTATATATTTTTATTATTTTGTAATAGGTATTTTTTCCATTTCACCAATAATAGATTTCAGATCTACTGTATAATCATTTATTGTTGAAATTAATTTATTTAATTCTATAAATTGCTCTTCAAAGTTTTTAAGTGATTGTAGTGCAACTTTTTTTCAAATAATTTTTGTTAAAGTTTCGGAGTTATTTTTAACAGTTTTTAATGTTTTGTATTCTGTATCTTTATGAAGAATTCTTTCAGTGGTAAGTCAAACAGAATTATTTATATTTTGTTTATTTTGTTCAAGTCATTCAAGTAATACTATACTATTTCTTCTTTTATAATTTAATCAATTTAGTTTATAGTATTCTTCTAATAAATTTTTTCAAGAATATTTTGAATTATCTGTTTTTCATTCAGGTTCAATATTTAAAATAGGAATTGGTTTTTTTACTATTTGTATTCAAATATGAAATATGTCTGGAAGATTTAAGTCTTCTAATCATAATTGAAATTGATTTGTTGAATGTTTTGCGGGTATTAATGAAGTTCAAGCAAATTTTGCAAGATGTTCATTGGATCTTTTTATTAAATATTCAATTGTTATTTCTTCAGATGAGTTACTATTATCATTAGTTATAAATTCAATAACTATACAAAAGAAATCTTCACAAGGAAATTCTGAATTATCAATTACTTTTACATATTCTGATTCTAATTCCTCAAGGTAATTATTATCTCATAAATCATTGTTATTATTTCAGTCTCATCAATTTTCATTTCACGAATTTTGATTATCATTTAGTAAATTTCAATCTCAGTTTGGATTATTAATGTTATCTAATAAGTTATTTATGTTATCATTACTCAATCAACTAGTTTGTTCATTATTTATACAAATATAATTATTTGAAGGATCTGTTGAATTATGATTATCATTTTGATTATTGTTAGAATTATTATTGTTAGAATTATTATTGTTAGAATTATTGTTTTGATTATCATCATTTTCTCAATTAAATAAATCTTCTAATTGGTTATTAATTTCATTATCTAGATTTTCAACTCATGCTTCTGCTGCATCATGTAATTCATCCTCAAAAAGAATTTCAAGGTCTCATGAATCTTCTCACTCATATTCTTCTACTTGAGAGAATATAATTCTATCTATTTCATCAATATCAGATATTAAATCAAATCATGAATTTTCTAGAATTCAATCACTATACATTCATAAACTTGAAACTTGGTATATTTTTTTTGTTTTATCTTCAGAATTTATTTTATTAATACGTAAGTATTCTTTAAATAAATCCATGTAAATTGTTGCCCTCTCTACAAGGTGACCTCTTTCTTTGTTTTCAGAAGAACACTTATCTGAGAAATAATTTACCAATTCAGAAATATTTTCTTCTTCTACTATGCTTTTAAATTTTTCTATTCATATTTCTTTTGATTCGTCCAAACATTCATTTATTTCATTATATTTTGCCATGACATTTATTTCTTTTAAAATTCATTTTTTTTGTTGTCATCAATTTAATTCAAATTCTAGTAATTTATCTTCTAATTCTTCTAATCAATCCTCAATATTATAGTATAAATCTATTTCCGTAGGGCTTCAAAAAAAAGCATTACTAGTATAAGAAATACTTAATAAACAGATCATTAAAATAATTTTTTTTTTCATTTAATATTTAATGAATATTACTTTAAGTTATTATATAAAAAAAAAGATTTTTTACAAAGAAAAAAGGCTCTTTTTTTCGTAGCGGGAAATTAAAATCCAAAAACTAACTAAATTTTTA
>CAZGNU010000090.1:0-3969 GCA_964527325.1 uncultured Candidatus Peribacteria bacterium
TGAAATAATACGAATAAACAATCTCGGCAGGGTGGGCATCGGCACGACGAGTCCGTCGCAGATATTCAATATCAGTAAGAATGTTCCGAATGCTACGACTCAAAATAGAACTTTTGTTAGACTTAGCAATTCAACTGGAAGCATGCAAAACGGACAACAATGGGGGATGGATTGGGCTCAAACGGCTATTCCATTAGGTGCAGTTAATATGGAATGGCAATCACCAGGTACGGATATGTCGTTCCATACATACACAGATGCTACTACTACCGTATCGGAAAAAGTAAGAATAACCAATGACGGCAATGTCGGCATCGGCACAACGAATCCATTAGCTCAACTTGAAATAGCCGCTGGTCAATCTGTGTTAATGCTAACAGATACAAACCAAGGTTCGACAAATGAAGGCGTTACATTCACTTTGGATCAAGGAGAGCTAGATATCTCACTGTATGACAGTGGAGGAAACGATATAACTATTCAAGGTGACGCTGATGTGATATTGGCGGGATCAAGTGGCGGCAACGTGGGCATCGGCACGACGGCACTTGGGAACATCTGCAAAGAATCAAGGTATACTTTGACCAGATTGTGGGAATAGGTATAATGACAAAGTATTAAATACCGATATTTTATAGATATGGACGAGAGCTTGGTGTATTAGCCATATGAAGATTGATGAAATCATTTGGAAAGAATACTTTGTTGAAAAAATTGAGAAGAAACACCATGTTACAACGGATGAAGTAGGTGAAGTATTACAGGGAAAACCTCAAGTTTATCGGATAAGAAAAGGACGCCTCAAAGACGAGGCTGTCTATCTAGCATTAGGAACAACTAATGAAGGTCGGCATCTTACAGTAATTTTTATTCTAAAAAGTAATAAACACAGCGTGTTACCTATCAGTGCGCGTGATATGGATAAAAAAGAAAGGAAGCGATATAAGAATGGTTAAATCAAACCCTCAAATCCCAGAAAGTTTTAACAGCCCCGAAGAGGCCGGGGATTTTTGGGATACACACTCAGCAGCAGACTATCCAGATGACCTAGAAAGCGTGGAGATGGAGTTTGATATTAAGAAAAAAATATTTTTGATTCCTGTCGAAGAAAAGGTTTTCCGTTTAGCAAGGAATCAGGCCAGAAAAAAACATTGCTCCGTGGAACAAGTAGTAAACAAATTGTTAAAGCATGACCTGGTAGCCACCAAATCTTAATCGTTAGGACTTGCTTCCATTCTTATTATTTTAAGTAGCCATTTAATATGATTATCTCTTATGACCAGGAAGTAGATGCCTTATATATCCGTTTTCAGGAAACGACTGTCACGACAAAACATTTGGCTGCTGGATTAGCTGCTGATTATGATTCTGCTGGCCACCTGGCGGGCATTGAAATATTAGATGTCTCAAAGTGGTTACCAAATAAAAATACTTTTAGGCAAGTTACTTTAGAGGATATTGCGCTATTCCATACGGCCCCCAATAAGCCAGCTAAAAAGCAATCAAATACAAAAATAAAGACGAAAGCGCACAGATGACACTACCCACTCACCATCCCATCCATCTGAGTAGGCACTCCTAAATCAGCATCCCTGCTGTCTTTCTCCTGTTTTACTCCCATAACTTTCACCAACTTTACATGACCTTTAATATCAACATCACTATGCCGCTCCCAGTTCTGCCAGATACCCATGATCTTAGATTCATCTCCGGAATAGATCGTCCCGCGCTCGTCGATGATCTCATAGGTATCACGCTGCGGGAGAACCTTTAGCCTTTCTGTGCCCAGGTAATCAGGCTTGTACCGGTCGTATTGTTTCTTGAATATCTCACGGCTGAAGTTAAGGTATATCAACGTAGATTTGATCGTGGAGTGTCCGAGCTGGTTCTGGATAGTAAGGATGCTGGCGCCATTATTGAGCATGTTGGTTGCCAAAGAATGCCTGAACAGGTGCGGATAAACCCGCTTATTTACCTGTGCGACCGCTGTTGCCCCATTTAAAACTCGCATAATGTATTTTCTGGATAATCCACTGTGAAACAGGCTGTCGTCAGGACCTTTGCCCGCTTCTTTGATGTATTGCCGTATCACGTTCAACGCCTCCGCACTGATACAGACATTGCGGTCCTTGTCCCCCTTCCCTGCCCGGACCAGGAGCTCATTGTTTCTGAAATCCAGGTCACGGACTATCATGTTTTTTACTTCCTTTATCCGGCAGCCTGTATAAGCCAGGAAGACAATAAACGACTTATCCTTGATGTTACAGGTAGCGTTTATCAGCCAGCGGATTTCTTCTTCTGACATGACATCTTTGATAATCCGCTTGGGACGTTTGGGCGGTTTAAGTTTAAAATCATCTACGCCTCGGAACCTCATGAAGTGTATAAAGCAGTTGCTGGTATTCCTGATATGGCTGTAACTGACCTTGTCTTTTCTCATTGCAGCCAGCCAGGTAATAATCATATCTCGTGTTGGGAAAACACAGCCGGTATCCCTCAAAAACTTGTTAATAATCTTCAAATAGCCTTCGATGGTAACCTCACCCAATTGGAGCTCTACGCTGAGATAGGCCTCAAAGCTCTTCACCGTCTTTTTTAGAAGATCCTTGTCGTTTGATGCCCGCTTATTTAGAAGTACCCGCTCGCAAAATCTATACCCCTTTACGATGAACACCATATAACCCCCTTTAGTTTCTTAAAACTGTAGTATGAGGCACCAACAGGAATAAAGGAGGAAAGGCCAGTAGTAAGCAGAATTAGCCTCAGGATAAACCAAGAACTTCCCAGAGCTTAAAAATAAAAACAAATAACCCTGCGACCAGGACCATCGTGATAAAGGCATAGGTCAATAATAACCAAAAGCAGAGTCCCCCATCATCTTCATAAAATCTGAACCAGTTTTTCATTGAGGACCAATAATAATATTGTGGTTGCCAAATACGCAACCGGCTTTTTCTGGTTTTTCATAGAATTCAATGCATTATGAAAAACTTAATGGAAGTCAAAGAAGTTTTAGCAAAACGTATTAAACTGGCGAGAAGCAAAACTATCCCACCGACAGAAGCTAATGAGTTGGCACATATCGTCGGAATTAACAAATCTACTATTTCTAGAATCGAAGCAGCAAAGCTGATTCCTTCTTTGAAAACCCTATTGCTTATTTGTACGGCATTGAATACTGACATTGGAAAACTGTTATCTGGTATCACCTTGAATCAGGAAGATTCTGTGGAAGAGTAGGCGCCATCTATTGCAGAGCTCCATAACTGCGAAAAAGATGAAAAATTCCCCTAAAACCCAATGATCACTTAAAAACCGCCTTCACATATCGCCTCTGACGCATTCCCGGGATCATCCCAAGGTTTTAATACCCCTGTTTTAGGCAAGTATCGCTTCTTTTGACTCGTGAGACTGTTCTTTTATATTTGAGTGCCGGTTAGGAACTGGGGTGTCGCGTAGCCGCGACGGATCCAACCGACCAGATCACTGCTTTGAAAAGAATAAGTTGCCACCCGCTGTTTAGCGAACTTTTTTAGTTTGACCTCACCATCCAGCCCCACAGCAACCAACAAACCAAAAAATTCCGCTAAATCCCTGCATGTTTTCGGGATGCTTTGGCATACTAACGCCCACTAAGCTTTCCACACCCCCTAATTTAACCCTACCAAGCTAAGTGGCCGGACAGCGGGCCTGGCCTCGGCCAGCCAGTCCCTTGCCGCAAGCGGTAAGCCGGTCTAACAAAGCCAATAGATTTCTGGCTTTGTAAGGCCGGCTAATCTCCTTTCCTGGTGCTGATTCTTGCGAATCTGGTCGGTTTTAAATGGTGGGCTGGGGCAGGGGAGGAATTCTTAAAGAAAGGAGGACAATGTAGTAATAGCAAGAAAATTTAGTAATAAAGGAGTTTTGAAATGGCAGGAGGGAATGCCCCTAAAATAGTTGAAGAGAGTGAGAGTTGAAAAATAGGAGTAG
>CAZGNU010000091.1:0-3952 GCA_964527325.1 uncultured Candidatus Peribacteria bacterium
TAAAAATTTAGTTAGTTTTTGGATTTTAATTTCCCGCTACGAAAAAAAGAGCCATTTTTTTGCAATTGAAAGACCAAGTCATGTACCTCAATATTGTCTTGTTGTTGATCAATCAGCCTGAGAAAAAGGATTAAAAATTAAATCCAACTTATCTTCAGAAATACCAATTCATGTATCATTCACAATTACTTTAACCATACTAGTATTATTATCATAAGATAATTTTACATTTATGGTTCATTTTTTTGTAAATTTTATTGAATTTGAAATAATATTTGTTATTATTTGCATTATTCGTTTTTCATCTCACATAAGATTATCCGGTACAGATCAATCTATTTCATAATCAACTCTTACTTTTTCTTTATTAAAAAATAGATTTTTCACAACATCCTTAACCAATTCTCATAAATTTAAATTTATAATATCTAAATCAATTTTACCAGATTTAATTTTTGAAATATCTAATATATCATTAATTAATCAAAGTAAATTCTCTCATGAAGATTGTATTATTTTTAAATATTTTTTTTGCTTATCTGTTAAATTTATATCATCAATAATTAAATCAGAAAAACCAATAATTGCATTCATTGGTGTTCTTATCTCATGCGACATATTAGCAAGAAACTCAGATTTAAAACGATTTGAAGATTCAGCCTTACTTTTTGCATTAATGAGTCAAGTTATATCTTGTATAATACCTTTATAAAATATAACTGTTCAGTTATCATCTCTATCAATATATGTGTTATCCAAAACCCAAATAATTGATCAATCTTTTTTTACAATACGATAAGGTTTATGTGTGAAATGTTTTATTTTTTTATCTTCACTATTTTCACTTACTTCCTGAAATACAATTTTCAAATCATCTGGATGAATAATTTGATCATATTTAACTCTTCAAGACTCAAAATCATCAACAGTATAACCAGTTAATTTTTCCAATTTTCATAATGCAATTTCTACTGGCCATCAATCTTTTGCATGCCACACAAATGCACTTGTCATTGGAGTATGATCTAATATTTCAGTAACAAGATCTAACTTTTTCTTAACTTCTATATATTGAAAATCAGGACGAAGTATTAATTCAATTTGATTATTAACTAATTTATTTATTTTTTCAACTAACATTCTAATTTCGTCACCTTCTTTATTAGAAAGAGTGATTTCAAATGGTTTTTTTTCAATAATTGAATCAATATTTAAATCTTCAAAAAAAAGATTATTTCTATAAAAATCATCAACATCATAACCAAGAATTTCACTTACATTTTTTGATACCCATGAAATACCTCAACCCTCTTCAAATGTTAATATTACATTAGCAGTATTTACTGAAGCATCAAAAATATTTTCAATATTAGACATTATTTATTTATATTATTAATAATATAAATTAATATATACTTATATTCTTACTATTGTCAAGTTTATTTCACAAGCTAAATTTGAAATAGTTTATTTTTTTCATACAATAGTTAACATAATATTTATTATATTATCTAAATATTGTAAATGAATTTCAAAAAAGCTCATAGTAATTTTTTAAATTATTTAGAAGTTATTAAAAATAAATCTCCTAGAACTGTTGAACAATACGATAGGCATCTTAGAAAATTTGATGAGTTTATTATTGAGTCTCTAAATAAAGATCCTAACAAATTTAAGGTTAAAGATATTGTTTTAGATGTTGCTGAAAATTTTAGAAGTTATTTATATGAAAAAAATAGGACTATTTCTATAAAAACGGCTAATGCATATATGATAACCTTGAGAAGTTTTTTAAAATTTCTTGAAAAAAAATGACATAAAAGCATGTCTGCTACAGCAATTGATTTAATAAAAGCAGAGGAAAGACATGTAGAGTTTTTAAATGAAGAAGAGTTAGATAGATTATTTAAAATCCCAGACACAAATTCTATAATTTGATCAAGAAATCTTGCAATTATGGAATGTATTTACTCTACATGACTCAGAATATCTGAATTAACACAGTTAAATATTAAAGACATCAATCTAAAAAGAAAAGAATTTGCAGTAAGATGAAAATGAAGAAAAGTAAGAGTTGTGTATTTAACAAAAAAGGCAGCAAAATTAATTGAAAATTATCTAGAAAAAAGAACTGATCATCTTTCTCCCCTTTTTATCAGACATAATATAAAACTTGAAAATATAGATATACTAGAAGACGAAAAAGTAAGACTTTCAAGGTTTTTTATAACAAATATGATCAAAAAAGCTGCAAGTGATGCCTTTATCCTAAAAAACATATCAGCCCACACTCTAAGACACTCTTTTGCTACTACTTTACTAAGCAACTGAGCAGATTTAAGAGCAATACAAGAAATGCTTGGTCATGCAAGTATAACAACAACTCAGGTATATACTCATGTTACTAATAAGAAATTGAAGGAGGTGCATAAAAAATTTTTTAAAAGTTGTAATATTTCTTGATTTTCAGTTAAAAAGTAGATGTCCGATAATGTATAGCTATGAGAAGTTGTAAAGCAATTTGGGTTGAAGCTCTGCAAGAGCTGAACCTCATAGAGGTAGTTATACGAGGGTAGTTTTTCTTCCGTTGCTCTACAGAAAAACTAAGTGCAACGCCCCCCCCTTACGTCTATTTTTTTTGCTGATTATTTCAGTTATTATGCTGAATTTCAGTAAAAAACAAAAACTTTTTGCGAGTGGTAACGAGCTTTGGGGGAGAAAAACCGACGATAGTCGGAAAAAATTGCATTAATTTAAATTTTGAATATAAACTTTTTTTACTTATTTTTCAAAAGGAGTCGAAATCTACCCATTTAATTTTAATTTAACTTTTTACTATCTCATCACTCTAAAAAATTACTTTTAGTAACTATTTTTTCATCAGATTTATTTTCAAGTTCCTTTCTTGCATTTCAAGCAATGCTTCATCATTCTCTACTAGCTTTTTTACATTCATTAAATCATTTAGAATTTTTATTTTTCATTATTTTTGTTGTAGAAGCCTCTGCTAACATATTAAAGATTAATTCTAAATCTGTCATATGATCTCTTAAATTTTCTTTATTTAATCACTTAAAATCTTTATACTCACTAGGTGTCATTCAAAAAGCTGCTTTACTTATTTCTGCTGTTAAAATTGCATACTCTCTTCAAAGCTGAACTCATCTATCTTTCCACTCATCAGTTAAATCTTGTCTGACTGCAATACTTCTTGTTCTTTTATCTATCCAATCTTTGGTATATCACTTTTGCTCATATAGCTCTTTCATTCTATCCATTGATAGTTCAGGATTTTCTATTTCATCAATTCTTTCTTTTCAAACTTGAGCTAACCACATTTTAAATGGTTCAGCTTTTTTACTTGGAATTGATTGAATTAATCTAAAAGCATTTTTAGTATTTACACAATCTGTTAATCTCATTTTTCAGTCTGAGGCTTTCATTTTCAACTGTACCCAAATTGGGGACAGTTCAAGTTTTGTAAATTCCCTATCTTTTACTTTTCACCAATATTGTCTTGGTGTTGGGCTTCAAGTTAATACCTCAATAATATCAACAACTGAAAAATACCATTCATTTTCATGAATAATTTTTCTAATTTCTTTTTGCTCAAAAATTGCTAATTTAGTTGTTTGCATATGTAAAATATTAACTTTAAATTACTAATTTTAGTATAACGATTTTTCTTAAATTTTCAATTCCAAAAACTTGCAAAGTTTTTTTATAAAAAAGTTAAAGTCATTATCTTTTCTCTCCCCAAAGTAGCTCTGGAAGAGCTACAAAAAGTTTTTGTTTTTTGATGATTATCTGTAAAACATTGAATTTTAGTCAAAAAAGTAGATGTCGTATAACGTTTAGTATATGCGATGTTTTGCGGATCCGCCGCGGCGGAGGAGTAAAATATGGGAGAGCGAAGTGCAACGAGTGAACCGCATATACTGTGTTAGGCGAG
>CAZGNU010000092.1:0-3909 GCA_964527325.1 uncultured Candidatus Peribacteria bacterium
ATTATTTGAATGAAGAATTGGAATCAACAGAAAAAATCCCATATTTTTGGATTTCCGGCTGGGCAGGAACCAAGTGTTTAAAGAAAAATATTGTTTATTTTATGGATTCTTTTAGTAACATAAGTGTTTTGTTGTTTTATTGTTTTATTGTTTTATTGTTTTACCTTATACTCTTATCGCTTTTTTGGGAGATCATAGCATGGAAAGGCCCGCCAGTAAAGGCCGCAGCCGCTGTCGCGGTGTTTCGTGTTATTTAACACGATAAAATAAAAAAAAAGACAGAGAAAAACTAACCAGAAAATAGAAAAAAACAAAGAATAAAAAAGCAAAAAGAAAGAGATAAAACTAAAAATGATGGAGCTAAAATAACCAGTTTGAAATAAGAAAATCATAGAAAAAAAGTAAAAATGAAAACTAAAAAGGAATATCGGAGGAAGGGGAGGACAAGGAAGAGAATTTATTTTTTTCCTCAATAAGAACAAATTGATAATCATATAACAGGGTTTGTAAATTAAAAGAAGCATCCATAATTTTCTGAGCATGTTTAGCAGAAGAAGTTAAATTTTGCTCATGTATTTCATTATGCAATTCAGGATAAAAAGCACAAATGGTATAGATAGTCATATTCAGCAAATAGCCCAAAGAAGAAAGAATGGGCATTTCGGGTTCATTTTCAATAATATCAGGATTAATATTAAATATTTCATTGTCATTATTCATTTAAAAGTACCTCATAATTCGTTTTGAGCTTCATAAATAAGTTTTTGGTCAATGGAATGTATTTTTTTAGTAGCAGAAACCATCAGAGATTTAATACATAACTTACCAATTTCTCTCATATTGCCACCGGTAATTCTATAAATAGAAGATAAAGCACCATCTGTAAAAACCGGTGAAGAGCATCCTGCTGATTTCAATTCGTGTAAGATGTAATTTTTGGTTTCCGATTCAGAAAGAGGGAAATATTCATATAAAAGATGTATTCTGTGATAAAAGGATTTAAAAACAGGTCTTTTAAGTCTGTGTAAGAAGTGAGGTTGAGCAATAAGGATAACAATTAAAGGGTCCAAAGAGTCCATATTGAAGTTTAACAGCAGCTGAAGTTCAAAGATATTCTGATTTTTTAAATATTGGCATTCATCCAGGATAATAACAGGACATTTTTTGTTATTAACAGTTTCATGCTGAATAAGAGATTGAATGGATTTAAACAGCTGGTCCTTTCTACTACTCCATTCACCGCCTAACGCTTCATTTATTTGTCTGTAGAATTGAATGGAGTTTACAGTGGAATGGTTAATATAGCATGTTTTGTAAAAGTCGCTTTTTAAAGAATCCATAAAGTATCTACAGGCAGTGGATTTGCCAGTACCTGGTTCACCGGAAATAAGAAAAATACCTTTATGCTGTTTCATGTAATCAAGTCTGTTTTCAAGTTCTAAAAAGTTACCTGATTTAAAAAGAGAATCATTATTTTTGTTTTTGGAAAAGGGTTCTTTTAAAAGGCCAAAAAAAAGTTTATACATAATATACCTCTTATTGCATTTTAGAAAATGAAATTAAGCTGCTGCGGACTCTGGCATTTTCATGTATATCCACCTTTTTTAGTCTGCAGACTGAATTACCGTTTTCATAAAGATAAATTCTGGTTTCATCATAAAGAGGAAATCTTATTTCAACATATGAGCCTATGTATTTGGCAGGTACTTCATATAAAACACCCTCAATAGAAACGGTGCTGTCATTTTTTACTTTACGCTTAATAGTTGCTAAAAAGTGATTTTCAAGCTCATCTTCACTAATTCTTTTGATTTTAGTATTGTTCAATTCATGTAAAAATCTATCCATAGGTGCCATGCTGATACCAGTGTGAATTTTCTTGTGATAAGAATTTTTAAGCCAGAATTCAAATTTTGTATTAAGTTCAGAAATTGTAAGACTGTCTGTGTTAATATCCGGTAAAAACATTTGTCTTACTGTTCTGTTAAAACGCTCTATTTTGCCCCGACTTGGGCTATCATAAGGCTTTGAATGTATAAGAGAAACACCTAAACGGGCACAAATGATAGTAATATGAGAGCTAACAAAGGCTGGACCATTATCACAATAAAATCTTTCACACAGTCCATAAGTTAAAAATGCTTTTTTTAAAGCTGTTTGCAAAGATAATGTGTTTTCATGAAATGACCAGTTAAATCCTACTATTACCCTGCTTCTGTCATCAATAATTGAGCATAAAATAGCTTTTCTTTTTCTTTTACCTGACCTGAGGTATGGCCCATGCATATAGTCCGAGGTCCATAAACTGTTTATCCACTCAGCTTCAAACTTTTTACGGGCAATAATATTTTTCGGTTTTAATTTTATATTATTGTCCTGTAAATATTTTCTTAAAGTCTGATAATGAATATAATTTTCATCAAGATAACCAAGCTGCATTAACTTTCGGTAAAGTTCCGAATAAGATGGCACACTATAATCTTCTATTATCTTGTTTACTCCATCTTTAATTTTATCGGTTAGTTTTTTTGATTTACCTTTATCTGCTCTGTCTGCTTTGTAAAGACCGTCAAACCCATTTTTTCGATATTTTCTCAGCCATGATTTAAAAGTAGATGGATGAAATTTTTTAATTCCAATTCCCGGAACAATAAGATTCTTTTCACTTGCGTTATTAAAATACAGGTTTTGCTTATCTGCTGTTTCATGCAATATTGGCGCAATTATTCCATATTTGAATAATGCCAGCTTTTCTTTATAATTTGTCATTGTTTTTACCTCCTTAATAAGTCAAATAAAACCATCTAACTTGAAAAATCTGTCTCTAAATAGATTGAGGAGTGTAAAAACTGAAAAAAAGTATATTTTAATAACTGGTGGTTAGATTAAAATTATAAAAATTAGTTATAATCTCTGCGGTTCTTAGAGTTTTTATAGAAAAAACGGAAAATTTGAATTGTAAAAATTAATAATACTGAAATCTAGACAAATCTCTCTATTCATCTTTTCTGACTTGGTGTTCCAAACAGAAAATCAGCATCTTTTATGTATCCGCCACCTCTTGTATAGTAATCAAATGAAAGTGCAGACGGCCCTCTTATTGGATTGCACAATATTGTAGATTCAAACTTTATTGCAAATTCCACAAATGCTTTTATTATGCTTTCTCTATTTGAAAGCCTGTTAATTGTACTTTTTATTTCAGGATAATATCCGCTAATAACAACTTTGGAAACTGCCTGCTCTGCACACTCTTTAAATATCTTCAGATAAATGACATTCATTGATAATATGTCTTCCTTTCCCATATTTGCCACATAATCCAAAATCTCTTTTTGTGATTTATTCTCTGTATACATTATAGTTAATATTTTAAACATAAATGGTATGGAATACTTTGTGTAAGGTTTTAACTGGTAAGGTAATAATGATACTGTGAGACGCTTCTTTCTGCATATATAACGCATTATTGGGAATGCTTTGAAATATGTCCCATACTCATCAACTACTTCTCTGTAATACAATTCCATAAAAACTGCGCATTCCTTCTCTTGGCAAATTGGACAGTAATCCAAACAATATGGTGCATAATCAAATTGCTTTGAACTGTTGACTTTGTAATTATATTTAGATAATTTATCTTTTATGTAAAGGGCGATTTGGATACCAAACTTTACATGAAAATTGGGTGGTAGGGCAAATTTTGTTCTGCTGCCCTTTCTTTTTTCTGGTTACTTTATCTTTATCTTTTTTTGTTACTCTTATTTTAACCAGTTTATTTGCTTTGGTTACCTTATCTCCATTAATTTTACCTGATTTTTATAGTTTTATCGGTGTCTATTACAGCAAAAAACCTTCACCACCCATCGCTTCACACCCACAGAACAGCATGGAAAGGCCCGGCAGTCA
>CAZGNU010000093.1:0-3900 GCA_964527325.1 uncultured Candidatus Peribacteria bacterium
AAATTGTGCATTGGATATTTCCAACGATGCACAAAATGTATTATACTCTCTACGATAACTTATTCAGAATAACTTGATATATTTTAAATTTTCATATAATACAAATATTAAAAAATTTATTGTTAAAAATTAATAATGACAAAAGAGGAAAAAAATAAATTGGAGGAGCAGGATATTATTGAGGAGATGGAGGAAGAACTTGAAGAAATTGAGGATGAAGAGGGGGATATTGATGAGGAAAAGTTAGAAGATGCTATTCATCCTGAAGAAGAAAAAACAAAAGATATATTAGCTAGAACTGTTGCTGATTTTGATAATTTTAAAAAGAGAACAGAAAGAGATAAAGGGGATATGATTTTCTTTTTGAAGCAAGATATTTTTAAGAAAATACTTCCAAGAATTGATGATATTGATAGAATTATTGATAATACACCTGAGGATTTGCAAGATAATCCTTTGTTTGAGTGAATGGTTTCTATGAAGACAAAACTTATAGAAGATTTAGCTAAAATGTGAGTAAAGCCTTTTGATGCAAAATGACAAGAGGTTGATCCAGATAAGCATGATGTGATGACTACTGTACCATGACAAAAAGAATGAATAATCTTTGATGAATTTGAAAAAGGGTATATGTTAGCAGATAAGGTTCTAAGACACGCAAAAGTTATTGTGTGAGCTTGAGAATAAATAGTATGTAAATCTAACCCATCCCCTCGTACCTCGGTACTTCCCTTGGAAAGGGAAGAAATTAGATTTTTCCCCTTTCCAAGGGGAATACTCGATCGATAGTGAGAGGAAGGGGTTAGAATATGAGTACATAATTAAAAATTAATTTTATTACATGAATTTTATAAAGAGTATTATTTTTATACTTACTTCAGTTTTACTAATTACATGATTTGAAGTACACGCTTCAAAATCTTTTCCATCTTTAGAAACAAAAATAACATCAAAATCAAATACTACAAAAATCAAAAAAATGCAGTTAGCATTAAAGGATTTTAATCTTTATGACTGAGAAGTTGACTGAAATTATAAAAGCGTTGAGGCTTCACTTTTAGCTTATCAAAAAAGCACATGATTAATTCAAACAAACACTGATTATGGTGCTTGATATTTTTGAGTTAAAACATTAACTGCACTAAAAGAAGATTTTCCTGATAAATTTCAAGAAATTTCAGAAAAACATTTAAAAATGGATAAACCATCTACAAATGTAAGATATTTTTATATAACAGCTTATTATTCACCATTACCATGACAAAGAAGATATACTACTGGTTCATATAATTGAGATATTAGATTAAACTGATGAGGAAAAAGAACAGCTTCAGGTAAATGAGTATTTCCAGGTTTATTAGCTGCTCCTTGAAATTATAAATATTGAACAAAAATAGAGTTTGAATGATTATGAGTATGAGTAGTCGAAGATAGGTGAGGAGCTATAGTAAATGCCTGAGAAAGAAATTTTGAACATGATAGAATAGATGTGTGGATGTGATATGGTGACGAATGATTAGAAAGAGCTTTGAAGTGGGGTAAAAGAAAGGTTTTATGAAAAGTAGTTCCTAATACTAGAGCATTATCAATAGAATTTTGAAATTCAAAAGTATTAAAATATTCTGCATTAAAAGTTGATGCAGAAAGTCCACAAAAAGAAAATATTATAGAACTTCAAAAATTATTAACTGATATACTTGTATATTCATGATCAATTGATTGAAATTTTGATAGTGTAAAAGAAGAATTTATAAAATTTCAGGTTGATAATAATATAATATCATCAAAAAATAGTCTTGAAGCTGGATATTTTTGAGATAAAACTTACGCATTTATTAGAAAATCATTTGGAATTTGAGATGTTTTTAAGAAAAAAGACAATAAGTTAGATGAAGATGTGGTTCTTTCTAAAACAATAAGGGAAGAATTAGATAAGCTACATTTAAAAATTTCATTAAAAATAGATAAAAAATATTGAAAAAATACTACTAGGTCAATAAAATATAGAAGAGATATTAGGGTAGCTATAAGTAAATATACCGCAAAAAATATAAGTGATTTGAAAAAAAGAAAATTAAAATATTTGAAATCTATAATATAGGAATCCATCCCCCTCTACATTGCATTCTGAGGTACTTCCCTTGGAAAGGGAAGAAATTAATGAATAAATATATAAAAGAAAAGTCAATAGTTAAATCTATGATTTTTCTTTTTTTTATGATAAAATGTATAAGTATATAAAATAAAAATAAAAAAATGAAGAAAATATTAGCGATAATTTTAAAGTTAATTATATTATTAAATTTATCATATGTTGAAGTAAATGCTTACAATGATAAGTTATATTTTGTTGTTACTGCATATTATTCACCATTACCTGGTCAGGAATATTATTTAACTGGTGATTATGAATCTGAAAAAAGATTAAACTGACAATGAATTAGATGAGCGTCATGAAAATGAGTTTTTTCGGGTATGCTTGCTGCACCAAAAAATTATAATTTTGGAACTAAAATTTATTTAGAATGATTAGGTGTTTGAGTTGTAGAGGATAGATGAGGAGCTATTGTAAACGCTGGAAATAGATGATATAGTTATGATAGAATTGATGTATGGGTATGATATGGTGATGAAGGTCTTAGAAGAGCTTTATATTGGGGAAAAAGAACAATTAAATGAAACTTTGTTTCAAATGATACTAATGTTTCATTAAACTATAAAACTATTCTAGCTCCAAAATGGGCAACAAATTGATTAAATAAAATACCTAATATTTTTTCGACATGATTATGAAAATGAAGCAAATCTTCAAGTGTAAAAAAATTACAAGAATTATTAACAGAAGTTTGATTATATGAATGAAAATTAGATTGAATATATAATAATACAGTTATAGATATAATTTATGATTTTCAAGTAGAAAATAAATTAATAAAATCATGAGAATATTACTGAGCATGATATTGGGGTAAAAGTACAAGAGCTTTATTTTTGAAGAAGTATTTGAATGATGGGTTTGATAAAGAAGAACCTCTCTCTTGAATTTTCTCTCCTTCTCAGGAGAAAGAGGCTGCAAATCCTAAAATAGAAAAAGACTTGTCAGTATTTGATAGTGCAGCTAATGATCCAGAAAAAATTAAAAAATTACAAATTGTATTAAAAGAACTAGGCTTGTATGATTGAGAAATAAACTGAGTATATAAAACAGTTATTGATCCAGTTTATGATTACCAATTATTAGAATGAATAGTTACTTGAATATATTTACCATGAGCATGAAATTTTTGACCAAAAACAAGAGCAGCTCTTAAAGAAACATATATAAAGCATATAGAAGATGAAGAACAATTAGCAATTACTAGAAGAAAAGAAGAGGAAGTAAAAAAACAAGAAAAACTTAGACAAGAAGAGCAAAGAAAAAAGGATGAACAAAGAAGAAAAGAGTTAGAAAAAAAATATAAAGCCCTAGAGAATCTTTCACTTAAAAAAGCAGAAGAAAAGATTAGCTTCATCTGAACACCAAAATTTTGAGAAGTATCACACTGAGTTAGAGAGCTTCAAAAGACATTAAAACAATTTTGATACTTTGATTACAAGGATACAGCAATATATTGAGACATAACAAAACAAAGTATTATAAATTACCAAATAGATAAAAAAATTATTGCAAGTGATACTGATGATGGAGCCTGAGCAATCTGACCAAAAACAAGAAAATCACTAAAAAAAGATTTACAACAAAAATTCCTACAAGAAATTGTAGCAGCAGAAAAAATTAGTAATAATGAGTTAGCTTTAATTGTTAAGGATAAAGCATAAAAAAAATAGTAATTTCAAAATTACTATTGGTAGTATGTCAAAACATTTTGTGCATAAAATCTCAAATGAAAATACTTAGTA
>CAZGNU010000094.1:0-3890 GCA_964527325.1 uncultured Candidatus Peribacteria bacterium
AAGAACTTCAGATCCATGCCCTAAATATCTCTAATTTAACCGGACACTAGTGATTGATAAGGTATTTGCATTAAAAAAGAAAATAGCTGCATTTGGTGGTAATGTATTTGAAATTGATTATACATGGGATACAATGGAAGTTCCGCCTCTTAATAAAAATTCACCGCATATTATCAATGGGCCAGCACGTATTACGCAAACGGTAAATGGTATTAGTAGTACGACCACTCATGAATATGACAGTGAGGGACGATTGATTAAAACCATATCCCCGGATCAAAAACAAACAGAATATACATATCGATGTGGAAAAAGTTCACATGTTAAATCTCTGACTATAAACCGACTTATATTAAATGATCAGGGCAATGAGGACGTAATACGCAGTTCCATTCATTTTAAACCATTTTTACCATTTAATTGTAAGTATGAACATAATATTACACGCCTTTCAAATGATAGTGAATTTGTCGAGCAATTTCAAAATGCCTATTCATCAAGAAATATAACAGCCATACAGGCTTTGGTTGACGATATTAAAGATCGATATTCAGCAGATGATGTTCCAACCATTAATCACATCCCATATCTTGTGGGAGAGATATCCTTAACTCATGGTGAGAAGGAAACGCTTATCAAGCGATATACATACAATGTATTGAATGGTAATTTAATGCAGGAAATGGATGGGCATGGCAGGCAAGTCAGTTATTGGCATAATTTTTGTGAAACAAATTCAGAACAATGTCAGGATTTATCGGATGATCAGCGTAATGCATTAAATCAAATGTATCTAACCACCATACTGGAACATCCAATCACAGAGACATTTAATACTGCTGACTATCAGCGTACAGCTTTGCGTGCATTGGAATCGTTTGCAGCTCAAACTTCACCGATATCAACGGATGCGCTAAAAAATATATTGAGCGAGTTTTCGAATGTAAATATCAGCGGGAAACAATATATTTGGAACAAATATACGGATACACCCATTGTAGAAGCCAATACAAATCTTAATAAAATGCGATATTACCGCAATAAAGATAATGAACTGACTCGCATTGAATATCCGCTCAACTCATCGTATTTATATCGAGAGAATAAGCTGGCCCAATTTGATAATGTTAATGAATCCACCACTTTTTTTCATGATGGGATACGAAATATCGCCTATTCAATCAAAAAAGAACTTGATGGGCTGGGCTATATAACGCGAGAAGTAGATCCTGATGGATCATCAAAACAATTTTTCTATGGTCTAAATAAAAAAGTGAATCGCATTGTAGATAGCCTGGGACGAACAGAGCAGTATGTTTATGATGGTTTGGATCGCATTGTAAATGTTGATTATCCAGGAGGTGAAAAGATTCATTTTGAATATACGAAGCAAGGAATCTCGGATATTATTTCTGTTCAAAGCCAAGGAAAAACATTTATTAATTATCATGTCAGTCCAGATGGAAAAATCATACAGATAGATCAGAACAAATGTAGTGATAATATATCAGAGGACTGCATGGTATCACATCATTATCAATATGATGAATTTAACCATTTAATTCATTCTGACGGTCCAAGAGGATTAAAGATCAATAATAGTTATGATGATTTACTGCGATTTAAGCGGCATAGCAATGTGGATAATAGCTATTTTGAATTCACCAATTTTTTGTCCGACCAGTCTGCATTGCCAACAGCAATGCAAATTGGGGTTGGCGAGAATGTTCATAATTTTTCTCTTATACGGGATGCATATAAGAGACTGATATCCATATCACATGCAGAGTCATCCGAACCGTTTATGGAAATGAAATATAGCCTATCAGATGAGTCTAATGCAATGAATTCACATTTTTATAATAGCGATCATCCTGCAATTATTAATGATCAAAGTGGAAGTTCAACGTATTTCTATGATGGCAATGGGGATATCATTGGCGCAAAACGAATCATTAATGCGATATCAACGGATATAAGTTATGATTTTTTTGTTATCAATGATGCCTTTGGCAATCCATATCAATTGAAATATCCTAATATTGATAGAGCGAGTTTGACTAATTTGCCTGAAAATCATCCAATACCAATCTCACCGGAAATTGTATATAATACAGATGACTCCGGTAAGCTCCAGTCTGTTCTTAGTAAAGTCGACAATACAGTTCTTGCAACTTATCAATATGATAGTGCAGGGCAGTTAATTAAAACTAGTTATCCCAATGGGGTAATTACATCATATGTGTATCATATGTCGGGTAGAGTGAAGAAAATTAATATTTCCAAAGACGAAAGTATATTATTTGAAGAGGACTATGAATACGATAGCTATGGCAATGCAATTAAAATTGCTTATTATGATGGCAGTTATACGGAAAATACATATGATTTAGCAGGCCAACTTATAAATTCTAAGTTTTTTAGTGCTCAAAATGAAACTGCTGATTTTACCCAGAATTATAGTTTTGATGCAGGCGGAAATCTGACTCAATATTCGGATAATTATCAGAATATTGAATACATCATGTCTACTGAATCCAACCGAATAGAGCGAATCAATTACTCTGAGAAAGTCTATGTCCACTATGAATATGATGCCTATGGTCATCTAAAAAAAGAATCTCATATGAAAAATAGCTCAGAGCAGCGAAATAAATCCTATACATATAATGCCTTTGGGCAATTATTGAAAGTAATGACAACCCAAATAACTGCCGACCATATTTTAGAGGATGAATATACGTATGATCATTTTGGACGTAGACAGTCAAAGAATAGTAATGGTGTAAAAAAATATTATCTTTATGGTGGTGACACCAATCCTATTGCAGAACTCGATTCTTATGGTGCACCGACATCCTTTCATGTCTATGCAGGTGGATATCGTCTTGCCGCCATTCATAGTGACAAGACGCTATTTTATCATTCAGATCTAAATGGCAATACAAGATTGATAACGGATAACAATGGAAATATATTGCAGAGAGCTCACTTTGATGGTCATGGGTCACCATCATACAAATGGGAAGTCGTTGATAATAATTTTCTGTTTGCTGGAAAGGAATTGGATAGTCAAACAGGCTTTATCTACGTTGGCTCAGATTATTATGATCCCAATGCGCGACGCTTATTGGGAAGCGGTAGAAAAATAACGAATAGTACGTCATCCTTTGCTGAACTAAATATTATGGATGATTTTTCTTTGCTAAATTCAAATTGGAGCGAAGAAAATTCAGGTTCGATGATTTCTATTAAGAAATTAGCATGGATAGGATCCCGTTCCGGTCCAACGCCAAATCTATTTGAAGAATATCAGCAATGGCTAAGAAAATATGAAGGCAAAAAGTGGTATTATTGGAAGAGATGGTTGATTCCAGTTTCAGGCAATCCATTAAATAAAATAATTAGAAAAGAAAAAGTGGGTCCGAAATATCGTGGCATTCCGATCAAGATACCCTATCGAAATAGGCATGGTTGGGGAGTACGAAATATTTCCTGGCAAGTTGGATCATGGGAAGTCCAGCCTCAACTGATTATTTCACTTGAGGAAGTATTTTCGAAAGATTTTTGGGTTTCTTTAAAAAATGAGACTGCAACAGCATATCATTTTGTAGCTAGGCATGGATTTGGGCAAGGGCCCACGTATAGACAATTGGACTACACTGCTCCTGGATTTGGATATCTGGCAGTTATTTCCACATTAAATAATATTGTTCCAAGTAATCTAGCGGCCTATGAGCACTTACCAAATTATTTTCAATATTATCAATCCAATTCACTTGATACAGTTCAGGCTCTATTGAATTACAATATTATTCCGGGGGCGGAAAATATTTTTGATTTGAATAATAATATTGGAATTATAAAGAAGATTAAAAGTCGGATCTATC
>CAZGNU010000095.1:0-3853 GCA_964527325.1 uncultured Candidatus Peribacteria bacterium
ACATATCAGGTTTTATGGACTTGACTTTAGTTATATTAAAACCTAAAGTATTAATCAATATTATAGATATTTGACAAATCATGTTCTTCATAAATTTCCTTAGTTGATTCTTTAATCATATTTATTGATCCAGTGTTAACTAAATCTATTTTTTTTATATTATTAGTACAATCATTATCGTTAAAATCAATAATTGATAATAATTTCAAAAGATCTATTTCTTCTTTTATAAAATCAAGTTCATTAATCATTCAAAATTCATTTATAAAATTTAGTTGATCAATCTCTGGTATTTCATTTATTTCACTATATTCTTCTACATAAACTCATAGTTGATTTTTTAATTCTTGTTCAAGATGACTAATTAACTCTTGGGTGCTTGATGGTAATTTATCCCATTTTCCTTCTTTTATAGCTTGTACTTTTTTTATAAGAGAATTTATTTTTAGAATTTTTTTATCACTTTCAAAAATATTTGCATCCAACTTAGAGTAAAAAGAATTCATTAAAGTATCAATTTTTTCAGAATCAATAGCATAAACATTTGTAAAACCACTAATTAGCACAATTAACACAATAGATAACAATTTTTTCATAATATAAAATATAAATTAAAAATAAATTACTTATTAAAGGTAATATAAATTTAAAAAAAAGCAAAAAAAACATGATTTTTTAATTAAAATCATGCCTATTTTTATTCTTTTTAAATGGTGTCAGTGGGTGGATTTGAACCACCGACCACAGGGATATGAATCCTGGGCTCTACCCCTGAGCTACACTGACATTTAATATTATTTGCCTAGAATTTATATTTATAAAGATAATAAAGTCAAATTTTTATGCATTTTTTTTTGACAAGTAGTAATAAATAAATAGAATTTCGCTGCTCTATAATATAATATAGAGAATATTTATATCCTTCCAGGAAATTATTCTGGATAATAACCCATAGGAATAACATGGCAAACTATGAAATGATGGTCATCGTTAACCCAAAAATCTCAGAAGATGAAAGAAATGCTTCTATCGATGAACTAAAGAAATTGTTTAAAACAAATTCTGTGAAAATCGAAAAAGAAGATGTTTGGGGAGACAAAAAAATGGCTTATAAAATCAACAAATCTGATAGAGGTTTCTACATTTTGTTTGATTTAGATTTAGATGGTAAATTAATTACTACTATGTCAAAAACTATAAACTTAAATAAAAACATATGGAGATATATGTTTGTAAAAAAAGAAGCTTAACCTATTTATATTAATAATTCTAAAGGAAAAGATGAGAACTGTAAACAAAGTTACATTGATTTGAAATATTACAAAAGATCCTACTATAAAAGTTACTGAAAATGATAAAAAAATTGCATTATATACTATTGCAACTAACAGATATTTTAAAACTGCTGATGGAGAACAAAAATCAGAATCAGAATTTACAAACTGTGTATCATTTGGTGGTTTAGCTGAAAAATGTGAACAATTCTTAACAAAAGGTAAACTTGTTTATGCTGAAGGAAGACTAAAAACTAGAATTATTGATAAAGAAGATGGTACAAAATTATACAAAACAGAAGTTGTTGTATCAAATATAATCTTTTTAAACAAAAGATCTGATAGCAATGAAATCGAAACAGGAACTGATTCATCAAATGATGATAATATGTTCTAATCCCTCCCCCTGCGGGTACTCCCTTTGGAAAAGGGAGAAAAACCAGGTGATAAATTATCAAGTTAACAAAAACTTGGTTATAATCCAAAATTTATTATTACTAAACATAAAACATTATGTCTAAAACTAAATGTCCTCTTGACGGACAAAACATTGATTACAAAAATGTTGAACTATTAAAAAAATATATTACAAAATTTGGTAAAATTACTCCTAGATATTACACTGGAGTATCATTAAAAAATCAAAAAAAATTAGCTAATGCTATCAAAAAAGCTAGAGTTATGGCTTTACTACCATTCGTTAAAAGATTTGATCCAAATTTTGAAGGATAATTTAAATAGAATATAAAAAACCTCTTACTAGATTTAGTAAGAGGTTTTTTATTTCTAATAAATACTAAAAAATGGTTTTTACCATTAAAATCAACATAATTATATTGATTTTACTGTTAAAATCTGATTTTTTGATAAAAAAATTGACTTTTGTATATCTAATCAATATACTAAAAATAATTATTTTAATGTATTTAAATATGATTTTTGAATTTTGTCCTGAAAAAAACAAGTTATTACAAAAAACTAGAGATATTTCGTTTGAAGATATTATTGAAGAAATAGAGTGTTGAAAAAATATTTTAGATATTATTCCTCATTCAAACCAAAAAAAATATAAATTACAATTTTTATTTATAATAAAAATGAAATGATATGTATATTCTGTTCCTTTTGTAAAAGAAGGAAATAATGTTTTTCTAAAAACTATATTTCCTGATAGGAGATTACTTAAAAAGTATGCAGCGAAGTAAGTGCCCTTGATGTATAAAATTTAACCAAAAATTATTATGACAAAAAAAGATATAAAATATTTAGATAAAGAAGAAAAAGATTTTTTTGAAAATTTTGATTATTCTAAAACTAAAAGTGTCCCAAACCTAAAACAAGAAATTGCTAAATATCAAAAAATTGCTAAAGACCAGTATAGTAAAAGAAAGGCTATTAGTATTAGGCTTTTAGAGTATGATATAAAAAAACTAAAAGCAAAGTCAAAGGCTGAGTGAATACCATACCAAACTCTTATAGCTTGAGCTGTGCATAAATATGCAAATAGTTATTAGAAAGAGAAAAAATCACTTACTAATTAGTAAGTGATTTTTTTTATTTTATTGATGTTCTGCAACTATTTCCTTCAACTCCGTCATCAATTCTCAAAGTTTTAATTTTAATCAACTTTCAATTTTTTCTTTTCTACATTCAAGTCCAAACATAGCAAGTTGTTTACGGTCTCCTCATATTGTTTGTCTATCAACTCAACAACTTTTAAAATTATCAGATGACACTATAATTCAAAACATTTCACCATAATCTTTAAGTTCTTTAAAATTATTTATTATTCTTTGAATTTCTTCAAATAAATTTGGTAATTCATCTCACAGCCCCCATCATATATTTGTATTAATTCATCAGAAAATAGCCATTTCTCTCTTAAAAGAAGCAATTGCAGTATGAGTTAAAATTGCCATATCTGTTTCATGAATATTCTGTTTAATAATAACTAAAGAATCCTTAATAATTTCAAATTTTTCATCTATTGCATCCAAAACAGCTTCTTCTTGTGGATTATAATTCACAACTTCATCTACTTCTTCTACTACTCAATCCTTAAAAGTCTCTACTTCATTTTTTCCTTCTTTAATCATCACTTCAACAAAAATTTCTTCTCAAGTCGTCATTG
Source organism: uncultured Candidatus Peribacteria bacterium (assembly GCA_964527325.1). Taxonomy (GTDB): domain Bacteria; phylum Patescibacteriota; class Gracilibacteria; order BD1-5; family UBA6164; genus UBA6164. Next base: position 3,406 of record CAZGNU010000095.1, read on the forward strand.
ACATAGTAATCAAGAAGCTTTTATTATTATTACTAAGAATATTACGCAAAGAAAATGAAAAATAATTATAAACCCAGAGATCTTCTTTAGTAATTTTATCATTAAACTCTTGTTCTGTTAATACTATAGATTTAAAATAGATTTCTTTATTTATTTTTTTTCTTGAAATTCAATCCTTCTCCATATCATAATAAAGACCATCAATATCTTCCTCTACAACATTTTTTTGATTACTTCTCATTCTTATTTTACCTATTATTAAACGTGCAAAATGTTCTAATGTAACCAAGTTTAATCTTTCAACTAATTTTTCTGATATTCAATATTCCTTACATTCTTTTTTATGTTGGTTTGTAAGATCATTTAAATGCATTTATATTTTTTTAATATTTACCTTAAGTAAAAAATGAAGTGCAACTTTTCAAAATAAAAAAAGAAATATAATAAC
>CAZGNU010000096.1:0-3608 GCA_964527325.1 uncultured Candidatus Peribacteria bacterium
TATTTCTTGTTACTTCATGAGAAATACGGGCTAGTGGTTCTTTGTTAAGATTACGAAGGAACTTTGAATTTATAATTTTATTTAATATATACCATTACCAGTTTAACTCCTTTATATCTCCATTAAATCCATTTTTCATTCTAAATACAAAAAAAAATTAATTTCAATCTACAATCTAAATAATTTTATAATAATTTACATTAACTATAGCAAAAATTAATGAGTTTTAGCGGTGTTTTAGACTATTAATTTTATGAAAACTATGATAAGCAGTTTTTATGTCTAAATTAATAAAACCAGATAAAAAATGGGCTGACCTGAAGACCGTTGAGAAATGGCACCGAAAAGAAAAGAATATAGACCTTGCTAAAAAGCTCAATGCAGTTAGGTTATTGATGAAAGGAAAGACCCAAAAGGAAGTAGCTGAAGTGATAGGCGTAAGTGTAGCTACTATACGTAACTGGCGTACCAATTGGAACCAAAAAGGAAAGGAAGGACTAAAATCAGATCATAAGGGTTTCAAACCAAAAATAACAGATGATATTCGCTTGGAAATTGAGGATATAATTGAAATAAAACAGGAAATTAACGGTAAAACAGTTACTGGTAAACTTATACACGGTTATATAAAAAAAAACACCAACTGAAAATACACTATTCAACTTTATGTTACACACTAAGGAAAATGGGATTCAAACGATTACGTCCCAGACCATGGCCATACAAGCAAGACGAAGAGGTTCGTAAGAAGTATAAAGAAAATCTTAAATTGCTTTTAAATAACCCCGAAATAGAGATCTGGTATCAAGATGAATGTGGAGTACAAGGAGATACCAAGCCGAGGTTAATGTGGGCTAAAAAGGGAAGTAGGCTTAAACATTCATATATGGGAGCGCATATTAAGGAGAATGTGATAGGTGCAGTAAGACCATCTGATGGAAAATTTATAAGTTTAATAATGCCAGAAGTAAATACAGATACTTTCCAGATATTTTTGGATCACATAAATGAAGAGATTGGTGATAAAAAGATAATAATGATAATGGACAATGCAACCTGGCATAAAGCAGTAAAACTAAATTGGGGAAGCATAGAACCTTTATATCTACCTGCTTATTCACCTGATTTTAATCCAATTGAGCGCATTTGGCTAAATTTAAAGAATAAATTTTTTACCAGTTTTGTAGCAAAAAGTTATGATGAATTAAGAGAACAACTTGTGGAGGGTTTGAGGTACTTTTATTTTAATCCTGAGGTTTGCAGGTCAATATGTACCGCTAAATCTCATTAAGAACCTCAAAGCTATAATAAATTCCATACAAAAGGCGCAAGAAAATTCCAGAGTAAAAAAGTAAAAGATCTCTTAAAATGCTTAGGCATAATTAGGAGGTCAAAAATGCTGGGAGTAGAAATGTACACAACAATAAAAACACTCTGGGAAAGAAATACAAATAAAACACAGATAGCAAAGCTGACAGGACATGACTGGAAAACTGTAGCAAAAGTTATAAAAAGAATAGAGAGAGGGGATGAGTATCCGGTAAAGAAGCCACATCCCAAAATACTAGATGATTATCATGAAAAAATACTGGATTGGATTGAAAGAGATTTGAGTGGTGTCAGAATATATGAAAAGTTGAAAGAATTAGGTGTAAAAGTAAGCTATGCAACAATAAAAAGATATATATCAGGAATAAAGAAAAGAGATAATATATTTATAAGAGTGCATACTGAGGCAGGAGAGGAAGCACAGGTAGACTTTGGATATGTAGGGATAACACCTGATAATACAGGGAAGAAGAGGAAAACATGGGTGTTCAACATGCGGCTTAGTTATTCAAGACAAGATTACTATGAAATGGTTTACAACCAGCGTGTAGAAACATTTATAAGATGTCATATAAATGCTTTCAAATATTTTAAAGGTGTACCTGAATATGTAAAAATAGATAACCTTAAAGCAGCGATTTTGGAAGCAAATTATTATAGCCCAATATATCAGAGTTTATATAAAACATTTGCAAACTATTATGGATTTAAACCTCAACCTTGTCGAGTAAGGCAACCAAACGATAAGGGAAAAGTTGAATCAGGAATTAAGTATGTAAAAAATAATTTTGTGGCAGGACGTAAATTTACCAGCAAAGATGATTTGGATAGACAATTAAAGAGCTGGTTAGAAAGAACATGTAATAAAAGAATCCATGGTACAACAAGAAAAATTCCTAGTGAAGTATTTGAAGCAGAAGAGAAAGCAAAGTTGCTTCCATTACCGAAACAGGAATTTAGGATGTCTGATTTTGGTACCCGTAAAGTTTATCATGATTGTCATATATTTGTAGGTTACAATTATTATTCTGTACCATTTGAATATGTAGGAAAAACAGTAGATATAGAACTTGATGAAAATCTACTAAAGGTATTTTACCAGAACAAAGAAATTGCATTACATAGAAGGGTAAAAGGAGAAGGGAAATTTAGTACAGTAAATAGTCACTACCCAAAATATAAAAGATACACGGAAACGGAATATCAGGAGAAGTATCAGGTTAAAATGAAAGAAATAGGACAATATGCAGAGCAAATGTTCTTTTTCATGCTTGAAAAAAATCCCGTTAACTGGAGCAGACCAGTAAAAGGAATACTATCTTTAAATAAACAGTATACATCCTGCATCATAGATATGGCATGTAAAAGGGCCATTGCTTATAATGTGCATGAATATCGAACAATAAAAAACATATGTCAAAACGGTAGTTACAGCCTGCCAATAGAATTTAATTGTGAGGTAGTTGGTTATGAACATGCTTAAAACAAGATTGAAAGAATTTAAACTATCGGGGATTTATAATAATATAGAAGAGAGAATATCTTATGCTGAAAACAAATCATTATCATACAGAGAGTTTATAGAAATATTACTTGAAGATGAATCGAATAATAGGCGTGATAACAGTTACAAGAAGAGATATTCAAAGGCAAAATTGGAATCACATAAGAAAGTAGAAGATTTTGATTTTGCATTTCAGCCATCGATAGATTCCAAAATAATAAACGATTGTATAACATGTAATTTCATAAAAGAAAAAAGGAATATAGTATTCATAGGCAATCCAGGAACTGGAAAGACGCACCTGTCAATTTCAATAGGAATAAAAGCCCTAATGAAAGGATATAAAATCTTATTTACATCAGTGCCTGAGATGTTGCAGGCATTAAATTCATCAAAAGCAGACAATAGCTATTATCAAAAAATCAATTATTATTTGGAGCCGCATTTACTAATTTTGGATGAATTAGGATTTAAAAAATTACCAGGATATAGTGCTGATGACTTCTTTGAAATAATATCAAAAAGATATGAGAAAGGGTCAGTGATAATAACAACAAATAAAACATTTGAGCAATGGGGCGATATATTTGCAGATACAACTTTGGCCTCTGCAATTCTAGATAGAATAGTCCATTATTCAACAATTATTAAAATTACAGGCCCTAGTTATAGGGCTAAAAATTTAAAAGAAAGAACTAAAAACTAATATATTTTTTTTAATCAACTCTGGAAAAAAGTTGAGCCTTTACTCTGGAATTTTGTTTGACTTTGAGGA
>CAZGNU010000097.1:0-3399 GCA_964527325.1 uncultured Candidatus Peribacteria bacterium
GGTTGTTTAAAAAAATCTGTGGGTTCTCTTAGGTTCGGGTAATTCTCCTAAGCGGTGATACAAGGCTATTTGAAGGGCATCAAAGGTTCTAAAACCGTAAGATTTTCTGATACTCGCTTTTAATCTGTTATTTAATCCCTCTACTGCTCCTAGAGATATTGAATCTTTTACTTCAAACCAGTTCATTATTAGTTTTTCATGGCGTCTCAACATCTTGGCAATTTTTTTCATAGGCTCGATTTTAGATCTCATTGTTTTAGTACACCAAGATTTTAAAAATTTCCTGGCCCATGTTGAAGATTTATATTGCCAAAAATGTCTAAACTCTTCTTTTAATAGGTAGGCCCGAACTGTTTGTAAATTAACCTTTAGAAGGTCCTTCAGCTTTATATTTTGCTTTTTAGAGAGGTTACTTTTGTTTTTGAGAAGACACCATCTTGAGTTTGTTAAAACTTCTACATCATTAGAAGAGTTCTTTTTTGCTTTCTTCGTTTCTTTTGCCCTGACCTCATCTATGGCCTTATTCATCTTAGCTGCTACATGATAGCGATCAAGAATATTTAGAGCATTAACTGCTCGCTCCTTTATAACTGAGATGTAAGGTTTCCACATATCACTGCAGACAAATTTGATGCGATGACTTCGCTCTTTTTTTATCCAATTAAAGAATGTTCTAAGAGCATACTTGGTACGATGCTTCTGCACCCATAGAAGCCTCTTACATCCATTATCTATTTGATAGACTAAGGTTACAAAGACACCTTTTTTCCACTTAACTTCATCAACCCCTATAGAAGTAATATTATCTATGTCCATATGCTCTCGACCCCAATCAACGGCCATTTTAACTGCTGTAAATACATGATACCAAGAAGTTTTGAAGTGAGTTCCAACTTCTTTCCAGCTAAGATCTTTGGCCCAGTCGGCCAAGAACCAAGCATAACTCTTAGTTTGATCAGATTTGCCATTGGCCCAAGGAATCTCTTCAACTTTGACTCCACAGGTAGAACAATTTACTCGTCGTGGTGCGTATAGAAAGAAAACAAGAAATCCCCATATAGGAATAAATGAGAATCTCCTAATAGGCTGTCTATCATAGCTAGAAGCTGGTTTATGGCATTTAGAGCAAATCCCCTTACTTCCTTTTCTGGCCTTAATGGGTATCTCAATTCTTTTATCACCATCATCTGTGATCATTTTTGGTCTACCATATACAAAAAGAGGGTGCTTTTCTATAGAATTTAGAATAGTTTTAAGAAGCATCTTGCTGCCTTTCTTAGAGTGATGTTTTTACTAGAATGATTATTCAACGTTTGACATCAAGATGCACTTTTTATCTCTTAATAGAAATTTTGATGATTTTTTAAGCAAAATTATACAAATTCACCCACAGATATTTTTATAGAGCCAAAAAGTCTTTGATGCATTTCACACAACAAAAGAAGTCGGGAAGGGAACAGGTCTAGGACTTTCAGTTACATATTCAATAACTGAAGAAGTAAATCAATATCCATGACCAAAGGACATGTCTATCAAAAAGTAAGTCAAGAAAAAAAGTTCTCCCTTAGCAATCTTTTTTTGCTTATGGTCTCCGAACTTTACATAAAAAGAAAACTTTACTTTTGAAATAATTTTCCTTAAAAGAAAGTTCATAACTATAACAGCTCTTGTTAATTTATCTTTTCCACATTTCACGTTAACAACCTTTTCTTTACAACGTTTATTCTTGGATATCTTACAGTTTTTCCAATGCGTCTATCTGGGCCATCCTGACTTCAAATCCTAACATCTTAGGGGCAGGCAACTATTTATAAATGCCGCTCAAAATGAAGAAACTGTGCCATTATAAATTTGAGAAAAAGAAGAGGTGCTAACCGGTTTTATGAGCTGTCAGATGCACTATCATGTCCTTTGAGCAATCACTCTTCACTTATCAAGGTTACTGTCATCATTTATTCTTAAGATAAATTTTCCAAAAACCTTGAAAGCCTATAATTTATCTACACTATTTTTCCTTCTACTTTTTATATTTTTTAATGAGTCATATTTTTCACAACTTTTCATAACTCCATAAGTTGTTGTTGCAATCCTTCGGCAAAGAGCACTCCTCGCTTTTCGATCTGAGTATTTTTTGTCTTTTAAACAATATTTATAATAATTATTAAATTCATTATTTCCATCAATTACTGCTAGTGTTGCTGTTTTAAATACACCTTTCATCATGCGACAAAAACGAGGATTTTTTTTACCATAACTTTTACCTCCACTTATTTTTTCAAGCTTTATTAGACCGCAATAACTTAAAAAATGATTCCTTGTTTCAAATCGACTGGCATCAACAACTCTTGAAACTATTTTAACAGCAGATATTGTCCCAATGCCGGGAATCTTGCTTATATTTTTAATCATTGAATACTCTTTTTGACATTCTTTAAATTTATTCAAATATCTCTCTTTTTCTTCTTCGTATCTTTCAATTTGAGAGTCAAGTCCTTCTAAGACAAACTTATCTGCCATTTTATTTAGATTTTTCTCTTTTTTATGATTTAGGTTGTAGGCCCTAAAAAGAGCTGATCGCTGGTTCTTTAGACGAACTCCTGATTTTATGAGATCCTCATAAGCACTTACTATTTTCCTCAATTCGATAAATTTACTCGCACTGTGAAAAACTTCTCTTAAAAGATCTGCCTTTAAAAGTTGAACTAACTTCGTTGCATCTATTTTATCTGTTTTGGGGCCTTCACTTAAAAGTTTATTCGTATAGGGATCACAAATTATCACTATATCATCATAATCATAAAGTTCCGAGCTGTTGTTGTTTCTTCAAAAGTTAAGCAAGTTTTTCCTTTCAAATTTTTTAAATATAATTGAAGCTCCTTTACATCTGCTGGAACATCAACAACTTGAATTTTATTAGATTTTGATGTCATTCTTGCTATTGCCATATTGCTTATCGCCCAATCTACTGCTACATAATGGTTAAACATAATCTCGGTCTCCTTAATATGTTTGAATGTTATAAAAATTGTCTGCTACAACTTTATTATCACATTCGTGCCTAAAAGCACTTAGGAGACCTTTCTTTTTGAATTTACCGGTTTTGCAGTTACCCTCTTGAAGAGGGCCAGGCCAGCATTCAAAGAATGCTAACCTGAGCTATTACTTTATTTTTCTTCCTGATACTTTACATATTTTCTAATCATTTCTGAATCCAAACCTACGGTATCAACACAATACCCTTCTGCCCAAAAGTGATTCCCCCAATATGGCCTCTTTTTCAATTCTGGGAATTTTTGAAACACTCTAATTGCTGTTTTTCCTTTTAAAGTTCCCATTAACTGTGAAATTGAAATTTTCGGCAAAACCTTGATCAGTAAATGAACATGGTCTTTCTGAATA
>CAZGNU010000098.1:0-3376 GCA_964527325.1 uncultured Candidatus Peribacteria bacterium
TTATATTTCTTTTTGAAAAAAGTTAAAAGTTGCACTTGGGGTTTGAATTCAGGTTTTTATTATATTATCAATAATATAATAAAAAAACATAAAGTCAATTTATTCTCTTGAATATTTTTGAAATATAAGTATAGTATATAATAATAACACATAATAGTTAAATGTATGGATAATTTCTTGGCTTGAAATTCTTTGAATGATAGGCAAACTATAGGGATAGATATTGATGAAGTATTGGCACATTTTTTGGAGGCTTATATTAGTTTTTATAATGAAAAACATGGTACATCTTTTAAGAGAGGTGATTTTTTTAGTTATAAGTTTTGGGAAGTTATGTGAGGGGATATGCAAAAGGCTATTTGAGATGTTCATGAATTTTTTGAGACTAGTTACTTTAGAGAAATGTTACCCGTTGAGTGATCTCAAAGAGCTGTGGAAGAATTAGGGAAGTCTTATGATTTGAGTATTATAACTTCTCGTCAGACTATTTTGGAAGAAGAAACTAAAAAATGGTTAGAAAATAATTTTAATTGAATATTTAGCTGAGTTAATTTTTGAAATCATTATGGTTTAAAATGAGTAACTAAATCAAAACCAGAGATTTGTAAAGAATTGTGAGTAGGACTTCTTATCGAGGATTCTATAGAATATGCTTTAGAGTGTGCAAAAAATGATATAAATGTTATATTACTAGATAGTCCTTGGAATAGAAATGAGCTAGAATTACCTAATAATGTTGCAAGAGTACATTCATGGGAAGAAATTGTACAGATAATTAATTAATAATACATGAAATCAAGACTTTCAGAACATCTTCATCCGGAATCATTTAACAGTAGTTTTATATCTACTGAATTTTCAGCATATGCAAAAAATCAAGTAAAAAATATATTGAATCATTGAATAAATGATCAGGCTGTTAGTAGGGCAAATGTTGAAGCTATAACTATTGATTGAATTAATTCTAAAGATTTAGATGATGCTATATGGGCTGAGAGAACAAAGGATTGATATTGTGTTTGGGTTCATATTGCTGATGTTGCTGAATATATAGATTTATTTTCACCTCTTGATAGGGAAGCATTACAGAGAACTACGAGCATATATAGAAGAGATAATATTATTAATATGTTTCCTGAAGAACTTTCAAATTGACCACTTTCTTTGAATGAAAATGGAATAAAAAAAACAATGACTCTTCAAATAGATCTTGATGAAAATTGTAATGTAAAAACATCAAAATATTATGAATCAAATTTTAAAAATCTTAGAAGATATGATTATTGAAGTTTTTGAGAAGATTATGGTAATCCAGATTCAGAACATTTTACAACTCTTCATTTATTTAAAGAAATTTCAGACAAATTAAGAATAAATAGATTAAAAACAGGATGAATTGTTTGATATAGAGAAGATGATATGATAGAAGATTGCATTTATGAAAGAAAGAGTATTATTCTTCAATACCATATAATGAAAAAGTATCTCATGATATAATTGAAGCTATAATGGTGCTTGCAAATATTACTACTTGAAAATATTTAATAGAAAAGTGAGAGAATGCCATTTTTAAACATCACAAAGATTTTAATGAAAAAAGTTTTTATATTCAAAAACCTGGACATCATTTTTGACTTTGAGTAGATGATTATACACATTTTACTTCTCCAATACGTAGATATGTTGATGTGATTATTCATAGAATTATTAAAGCATTAGAAAGAGATGAAATGATGCCTTATTCTATTCCTGATTTAAAATTTATTTCAGAACACTCAAATAATACAAGATTAAAAGTAGAAACTGTATGATGACTTATTGATTTTGAACATAAATGAGAAGTATTTTTAGAAAAAACAGAAAATAGGTTATGAAGAGAACCAGAAGTAAATGACATGAAACATTTTATAAAAAATAATATACATAAAGGTAAAAAAATGCCAAAATGTATGAAGGAAGCTATTAAAGAAAAAATTGAAAAATCTCATATTAGCACGTGGGCATGGGTTATTTGAGTTATTTTATTTTGAAAAGATAAAGATTTAAAAGAATTTTTAAAGCAAAGGCTTTTAACTGATAGAGTTACAGGGCCTGGAAAAATTTTAAATTTATTATCAGAAACACAAATAATTAGATGAGAGTGAACATTATTTAATATTGAAGAATATGAAGATAAAAATATTTATTCTGTTACAGTTTATTTACACTGAAATAAAATATCTAAGTATTCAAATAATGTTTGAAAATTAGGAACAATGAATCATATAAAATGAGTAGTACGTTGGATAAGTGTAGAAAGAATTTTTGATTATTTTATTTGATTAAATTAAGAAACATATAAAAAATTATATTGCTTTTAGTTTATTTTTGTTATATAATCAGGTAGTATATTATATTTTAATAAAAAATTATGGCAATAAAATTAAAAGATATTGAATTATTTGAAGGAATTGATTTACAAACTACAGGATATATAATTGATAATTCTAGAAGAGAAACTTTTCCTTCTGGTGAAACTATTATTAATCAGTGAGAAGAAAATAATTGATCAGCTTATATTATACAAGAATGAACTGTAAAAGTTGAAATTGATTGAAAAGAGGTTAAAAAATTAGATGAATGAGATGTGTTTTGAGAAATAGCTCTTATAACTGAAGAACCAAGAGTTGCAACAGTTACAGCTGAAACAGATCTAATCGTTTTAAAAATTGATAAAGAATTATTACACAAAATTATCAAAGAATTTAAGAACTGAAAACAAATACAAGAAGTATTAATGAAAAGAATTATAGAAAATACTAAAAACTAATTTTTAACAAAAAAAGTCAATTTCACATTGACTTTTTTAAATTTTAATTTAACTTGACAAATATTTATTTTATATATAATAAATATATAAATTTTAAATAATTAAAACAAATATTATGGATATTTCTGCACAAAATAAATTAAATTTAGAACCTAGATTTGCTTTTTGAAAATTTGTGACTTTTATTGTAAGAAGAAATATGGAATTAACTAAAGATCAAATACAAGATGTATTAGTTTGAGAAATACTTAGAACAAATAGTATGAAATTAGAAATTGTTTTATCAACTGGTGAAACTAAATATTTAACGTTTTTAAAAAATAATGATAGAATTTGTAAAATTATTGATTGAGAAGAGGAAATATGTGATATTGCTGATTTTGAAATATTAGAAGATGAAGGAAAATTAATTAAATATCTAAATAAATATTGTCCTTTTACAGTAGTTGAATTACTATAAATAATAATTATTTAACAAAATTAATTAAAAATAGTGTTAAAAACACTATTTTTTTGAGACTGTGCAATAAACTGTGTAAATAGAAACAACGATTAGTTGTTTCTATT
>CAZGNU010000099.1:0-897 GCA_964527325.1 uncultured Candidatus Peribacteria bacterium
TAGTAATTTCCTGTGGAAATATATCAAAACATGTTTCATGTAATTTAATCAGTGTTTCTTTTTTCTTTTCGTCTTTTTCTTTTGCTTCATTTGTATTTTGTTCTACTATTTCATTAATTCTCTCTCTAGCTCATTTTAAAATCTTATCTTTTTCTTTTTCTATTTTGTTATACATATAATCAAGACCTTGAATTATTTGTTCAAGTGATGTTGTTAAATCTAATTTTAATTCATTGTACAACTCAGGATTATTTTGTTTTATTACCTGTTTTACTTTATCTACATCAACTTCTTTTACTATAGCTTCTTTTACTATAGCTTCTTTTACTATAGCTTCTTTTACATAGTTTTTTAAACTATGTATAGTATTAAGCTTTTCATTAAATGGAGTCAATTTTCCTTTTGTATTTTTTTCTATTTCCATCACATCAAGAATATCTTTTTTTGTTTCAAGTTTTGATTCCAACTGATAATCACTACCTTCCATTGACAACTTTCTTTTCTTTCAAGCCTCAATATTAAATCCATCATCAGTCTGTTTTTCCAATACTGAATTTCATATATTTACTCATTTAATATTATTTACTCATAGAGCTAATTCTTTAGATGCTTCACCAAATCATATATTATCAAAAATCGGTCTAAAACTTTCATCTATTTCTATTACTGATTTCCTAAATTCTTCAAACTGTTCTGGATCTTTTTCTTTTAAATCCAATGCCAAATGTTTAAAAGCATTTTCGTCTTTTTTTAATTTATCTAATAAATCATCTACCTTATTTTTATCAAAATTACTTTTTAGTAATTCATCAATTTCCATTAAATATCTTCAATAAAAATCGTTAAATCTACCTAATCATGATAAAGAATTTTGTAAATTTTTAAGTTTTTCTTTTT
>CAZGNU010000099.1:997-3364 GCA_964527325.1 uncultured Candidatus Peribacteria bacterium
CTGTTGATACTTCTTGTTGCTCTGTTGATACTTCTTGTTGCTCTGTTGATACTTCTTGTTGCTCTGTTGATACTTCATTTGTTTCATTTATCTCTTTACCATTTCGTACAGAAACTTCTTCATATTTAATGGATAGTCATTCTTCTTCTCATACCATTCAGATTATATCTTGCAGATCTGTTTTTAATATATCTGTTCAATAACTTTTTATATATGTAAGTACTTTATCTATAAAATTTTTTGGTGTTTGTGATTCTTTTGAAATATTTAATAATTGTTCAGTAAAATCTTTTTTTTCTTGGTCTGTTAAAGTATTTCATAATTGTTCATTAAAGGTATCTATTGTTTCATCTACTTTGATATTTGTTTGCTTATCACTATTTTTTATTTGTTGTTTTAAATTACCTAACTGATCATTTACATTACTCGATTCTATATTTTTATTCGTTCTTAGTGACTCAAAAGACTGTGGCATATCTTGTATACCACCTTTATCCTCTGTTATTTCAGGTCATTTATATCAATCTAATCACATTTTGTACAAAAAAATAATATAGAAGATTCTATATTATATTATCATATTCTATTTCTAGAAACAAATTACTTAGACAATTTTGATCTAAGTTGATCTTTTATTTTTTCTATTTCTAATTTATCCAATGCTATTTGTTGTTTATCCAATGCTATTTGTTGTTTATCCAATGCTATTTGTTGTTTATCCGATGCTATTTGTTGTTTATCCGATGCTATTTGTTGTCTCATTTGTTCTTGTTTTTTATTTTCCATTACTATTTGTTGTTCCATTTCTGATATTCATTCTTTTTTTAACCTTATCCCTCTTTTTATTTTACATCTGTTTTCTCTTCAAGATATTTTTCAATCTAATGCTCAACCATTAGATCAATCACACTCTTCCATTAAAGACATCACACTGTTACGTGTTTCTGCATGAGTTAAATCAATTTGTGATTTTAGATCATTTGCAGAAGCTGGTAATGAAGAAAGACCAACTGTTGCAGATAAAGCAGCTGCTGTTAATGTATTTTTTAATCAAGTATTAGACATAATAATTTTGGTTACAAAAATATTTTAAGGTAAGTTTACTTAAAAACCAGCTTTTGTCAAGCTGAAGTTTAATTTACTTGTTGTAGTTATTATATTATTTTTTGGGAATTTTGTCAAAAAAAGAAACAAACTAAAATTTAGTTTGTTTCTTTCTTGTAATATTTCAATTAAAAATCTATAACACCAGTAATAGTTACTGTTCTAACTTGACTTTCTCATCCTTGAGGATCAGTTACTTTATATGTAAAACTATCATCTCATGCATAAAAACTTCATTGCGTTACTGTATAAGTAAACTGAGTATTAGTATTCCATACAAGTGAACCATGAGATGGTCATGATTCAACAGAAATAGTTAAATTTGCATCTGGTGATTCTGCATCAGCTATATTTCAAGCTAAATCATAAGTTGCAGTTTCTCAACCAGCATTATTAGTAGCATTAGTTGCAGTTGGATCTGTGTTTGGGGCTACTTGTACTATTACAATTAACGTTGCAATATCAGTTGCTCATTGTGCGTCTTCTATTTCGTATGTACAACTTGCTTGTCAACTAGATCAAGGTGTTGGTGTAAATCTGATTTGTCAGGCTTCTACTACAAATGTTCATCATACTTGGTTTGTGATTGATCATGTTAATGTTACTCATGATTCTACATCTGTGTCATTTGCTAGTACATCGTATAGTACTGATGTATTATGTGGTGTTGTGGTACTATCATTGTTAGCTGTTGGAGCTGTGTTTGGTGGTGGAGTTGCTTCTGTAGAAACAGCTAAATAACCTGATCTTTTTATTTCCCAAGCTCCAGTTGTAGCATTTTTTGCTTCTCACTTTGTTACAGCATAATATGTAGAACTAGGATTTAATCATGTGAAATATCAGTTGGCTTCTGTTGCTACTAAATTTGTTAATCATGAATCAGAATATAATTCAACTTCTACATTTTGTTCTCAGTTAGCATCTGTAAAATTTCAAGCTTTTACATTTATTATTGTATCTGTTCTACTTTGTAATGTTGGAGCTAATGCTGTTGTTGGTGCATCAGGTATAACTGTTGTTTCTGTAATTATAGTAATTGAATTTGATCTTTTTGTTTCCATTTCTCATGTAGTTTCATTTTTTGCTTTTCATTCTGTTACTGCATAATATGTTGTATTATGAGTTAATCATGTGAAATCTCAATCTACTCTTGAAGCTACAAAATTTGTTAATCAAGCATCTCTATATAATACAACAGTAACTCATTCTACTCCATCTGCATCTGTAAAAGTTCACGGAGCTGTATTTATTGTTGTATCCGTT
>CAZGNU010000100.1:0-3277 GCA_964527325.1 uncultured Candidatus Peribacteria bacterium
TCCCTTGGAAAGGGAAGAAATTAGATTTTTCCCCTTTCCAAGGGGAACACTCGAATGAAATGAGAGGAAGGGGTTAGAAAAACAGTACACATTTAATATTTAATCACTTTACTTATGTTTGCTTTACTAAATAGATTTGCTTGGGTTATTTCATGGTTATTAGGTTTTGTAGTTGTATTAACTTTCGTTTCATTAGATTCATATAAAATTTCATGAGATATTTTTATGATTAGTATATTTTATTGATTTTTCTTGTGAATGTTATTTAAAAAAATAATTTTTTCTAAAAATTTTATAAAAGCTAGACTAGAATTTTTTGCTAATTCACTGAGTGAAAATTATATAAAACCTCACCCTAACCCTCTCCTTAGAGGAGAGGGTATAAAAGGAAAACAAGAAATAGAAAATAAACAAGCAAAATTAATAAAAGAACAAAAAATAGCAAAAAACATTGCAAAAGAAGCACCAAAACCAATTAAAACTAAAATAGTTAAAGAAGAGCCTTCTAAATTTGCTTTGGCAATAAAAGCATTTTTTTCAGAAAATTTACTTGCTAAATTAGGATGAATTTTAGTATTTTTATGAGTACTATTTCTTTTAAGCTTAGTGTATACAAAAATATGACCAGTATGAAAATTGATTATATGATTTGCTATTTGATTTAGTATTTATTTTGCTTGAGTAGTTTTAGATAAAAAAAATTATACTAATGAATGAAGAATACTTTTATGAGTATGAATACTTATTAATTTTTTAGTTATTTTATCTTGAAAATATTTAATAGGAGATAGTGTAGATAATAATATTTTAACAACATGAACAACGTTTTTATTTTTAATAATTAATACGATATTTGCAGTTGTAACTTCACTAGTTTATAAATCAAGAACCCTACTATTATTTTCATTTATATTTGCTTTTATAAATCCACTTTTAGTATGAGGTAGTTCAGATAATCCTTATACACTTGTGTGATATGGATTAATAGTATCTATTTGATGATTATTTTTATCTTTAAATAAAAAAGATATTTTACTTGCAAGTGGAATATTTATATTATCAAATATATTATTTTTAATAGCACCTATGAGCTTAGATATTCATTGGATAACTAAATTAGTAGCAAGTGCTTTTATTTCAATATCTAGTATCTTTGTAATATATAGACTTGATATAAAACAATTAACAGGTGTATTTTTAGGATCATATATATTTTTAATATTATTACTTTGAACTTGAGAATGATATGTAATAGAAACAACTAGTTTTATTTCATATATGATAACTATTGTATTGTATTTTTGATTATGAATTTATTATTTTTTAAGAACAAGTTTCAATTCTTTAATATATTTATTGTTTGCTCCTATATTAATAATGCTTTGATTAAGTATTTCTTGAGGACTTGCAAGTATTGTATTGGCCCTTGCTGTAATAGTTTTATTATATTTACTATGATTTAGTTTTGTTAGTGAAAAATTACCAAATTTTTTAAAATATATATTTTTTGTAATTTTGTGAGTTTATATTTTCTTAACTAATTCATTTATAGCATTAGATAGAATTATTTTAGACTTACCAAGTTTTATAACTGTATTAATAATTTCTTTTATATTTATATTTGCTTCATATTATCTAAGTACAAAGAAAAATTTAGAATTCTTGTATAGTATATGAACAATAGGTTGAATATTAACTCTTGCTCCTATATTAGTAATAAAAATAGTAGATACACCAAATTTTGTTTATTTATCAATTATTTGAATAATTATTTTTGCAATATCAAATTGGATTTTACCATTTGTAAATAAAAATTTAATAGAAAAAAAAGAAAATTTAAAGAATTTAATTATTGCAATGATTACTTGATTATTATTCTTTGGTTATGAGTTATTTAATTATTGAAATGAGTATTTTCCATGAGTAACTTTAGGATTTGCATTTGCATTTTTAGCTATAGTATATTTTGTTATGGCTTATATGATGATGGAAAAATTGTGAATAGAAAAAGTAAAAAAAGATAATGCTTCAAAAAATGTTATTTATTCTTATATTTGAATTTCTATATCAGTGTTTTCACTTGCAATTGCTTTAATTTTCTCAGAATATCAGCAAATAGTAAGTGCTGTATGGTTGTTTGAAGCAACTATTATGTTTTATTTCTTTAATAAAACTAAAGAAATTAAAATATATATTGCATGAGTGTTATTATTTATGGTTTGAGTGTTTAAATTGTTTAATTTAATAGATATAGTTGAATCAAAAGAGTATTTATTTTTGATACCATTCTCTTTGGTTTATATTTCATACGTATTAAATATAAAATTTTTAGACTTTATAAAAGAAAATTGAAAAAGGGTATTTCATGATTTATTACATATTTTATGAATTGCTACATTAGCTATATTATTATTAGAAATAATACCAAGTACTGGTCATGGGTGGAGTATATTATGAATAACTATATTTATAGCAGTATCAAATTTAATATATTCTTACTTTAATTCTAGTTTTTTAAAAGTGTTTTTCATTATTTGATTAACTTGATTTTTATTTTTACAAACTTGAGAATTAGAATCTATTTTCAGAAGAATAGATAGAGAAAGTTTAGAATATTTAAGAGTATTACAATATATTTCAACAATTATAATTTGAGGGAGTGTAGTATTGTGGAATAAGATAAATAAACAGAAATCATTAAATGTTTTTGTAAACTTAATATTTGCATTATATCTACTCGTTATTACTTCACTATACGTTTATGATATATTTGATACAACATTCGCAGTAACTATATATTGGGGTGTAACTTCATCAATTCTATTGTTTAACTGAATAGCAAAAGACAAGATAAAACTTAGAACAATATGATTGTATTTAATTATGTTAACTTCTTGAAAAATATTCTTGTATGATATATGGTTCTGAATAGATGATGCAATATCAAGGGTAGTAGCACTTATATTTATATGAATATTATTTATAATTATATCAACAAGATACACTAAAAAATATTGAAACAATTTATCAGGTGAGTTTAAAATTTCAAATTTAAAAAAATAAAAGTCAAAATCTTTTGACTTTTATTTTTTTTGAATATAAAAATGAACGCGGACCTCCAGAGAAAGGCTTAGGTAAAAAAAAGTCGGAGGTGGGTACAATGATGAAGTTAATGATAAGTATATTGTCGCAAATATCTTGTTGCCAAAATAAGTTGGCAACTATACTTATTTCCACTATTGGGTTTAAAACCCCTATCTTTAGATAGCTAACTGTT
>CAZGNU010000101.1:0-3246 GCA_964527325.1 uncultured Candidatus Peribacteria bacterium
AAAAGTGCTTGTAATTGTTATCATAAGGGCTAGTTATTGTGATCAAAATGGCTAGTAAAAGGTGTTTTATTATCAATTTCTATGATAAAATACTTAATCGTGATCAAAAAGGCTAGTAAAACGTGATCAAAAGGGCTAGTAAAGTGTAATCAAAAGCACTAGTAAAGCGTGATCAAAAAGGCTAGTAATATGGATTGAATTTATTTAGGGGGCAGACATGTCTAAAGCGCTTGTAAAACCTATACAAAACCGTCCTAAAACGCTAACAGTTCACTTTGATGAAGAAGGAGGTATGACCAAAAAAGAAGAGCTTTTACCTGAGATACGAACTCTCGACGTGAACTTATCAGATGTTGGCTACATTCAAAAAGATATAAATATGATTGTGCTGCCATTTTTCTGGTTTTGTCGTAAGACAAACTATAACATTATCAACTACTACTTTGATCATGATAAAACCAAAAAGATGGTCGTTACTTCTGCTACTGGTGACACTATCCCTACTGCTTTTGATTATGAGATTATTCAGATTTTGTTAAAGTTTAAACAAGCGATGTCTCTGAAAGGTAAATTAAAAAAAGACATATTTGTTTGTACCGCGTGGGATATCGCCAAAGAGTTGGGCCAGTTATCTAAAAATAAGCGTGGGTATTCTGGGTTATCTAAAGAAAAAAAAGAACGTATTATTAAAAGCATCGAACGGTTAAAAACGACAAGTTACAACCTACAAAACATCTATAATGTTAAATCAACCTCGGAAGATGGGTTTAATACATACGCGCGTCAAGAAAAAGTTCTGTTTAATATTCTTGACAGAGTGAGTATAACCAGTGATCTCTTTGATAGTGAGGCAACTTTCAATATTAAATTTAATGATTTGTTTTTAGAAAGTATTGAGTCTAAGTACCATTTTTCTTATGAGCTGGCAAAGCTGGAAGCTATTACTAAAACTTCTGCTAAACGGTTCTTTGAAATCATTGATTTTAGAAGACACAAGAGGCTGGTCAGCAGTTTTAAATATAAAGAAATCGCCGGGCTGATTCCCTTAAATTCAGGGCGTCGAAACAGAATATACATTAATGATTACCTAAAGCATTTAAAAAGGGTTGGCGTTATTGCCGATTATAAAACTGATACTCCACCCAATAAATTTACGGTAGATTTTTTGAAAGAAACCAAACAGCGCAAGGATCGTTTGGAGTTAGATTATTTGCACACAGATACAGCTCCACAGATTACAGAGATTGAACCTATTCCTTCTTATCTAAATGATGGTGCCACTGTTGCAAACGAAATGCTCTCTCCTTTAGATTTCCAAAAAGATTATAGTTTTATAGAATCAGCCTTAGAACAACACAAACATGAAGCCTATCAAGCGGAGGTTGTCGTTCTTTATGATGGCTCTGGCCAGAGTGAAGATGTTTTTATCAGCAATCTTTTGTATGCCCTGCGCAATTATCGTAAGGATGGCAGCTTTCTGGCTTATTTAAAGGGTGCCGTTGCTGATGATTGGGGCAAGGAAGATAGACTCAAGAAGCTCCTTGAAGCTAATCGGATAAAAGAGCAAGAAGACCGTGCCCAAAAGATTAAAAAAGAACAACAAGAAAAGATCGACCAGGAAACAGCGGAAGACAATAACGCTCGCGCCCTGCTGGACCGTTTACTACCGGAACAATTAAAGAAAATTGAATCAATGGCCGCAGAAAGCCCGACAGTGTTTAAGTTTGCCAAAGGATCCAGACTGAAGGAGATCGCGCTTCAGGATGAAATGATCAGACTGGTAAAGGAAGAAAATATAAAAGAACAGTCTCACGAGTTAAAAGACACGATACCCGCCTGACTTGATTTTCCTTTCCGTTACCGGAAAATCCAAACGGGTTAGATTTCCTACTAACGTTATGTGATTGTAACCCGTCATCTTGGGACTGTTGCATAATAGCTAATTTTCGTGAATTTTCATTCTGAGATCCAATGATAGCTTAACGCTATTTCTGAAAAAGGACATTTTGCAACAGCTCCATCTTGTATTCCTTATTTTTTAATAGGGGTATCCGCTTAAACAGTTAAGCGGATACCCCTGTTTTTTAAATTTCTTGTTGCTGCTTGATATTTTGCAGCCATTGATCACAGAACTCCGTAATCTCAGCCTGTTTCCCGGCATTTACAAGCACGGGCTCACCGGCAATATAATCAACCGTTTCCAGGAAGACACCGACATAATCATTTCGATAATCCAGCGGGTAATAATTTTCATCCGTGGTTTTAAGCAGACAGACGTCCGGGTTCCGCATGAGATCGCCGTTTTGCTCCCCGTAATGCGCCAGACTGTATATTATTCCAGTTTTTATATCAGATACTTGTTCTATTACTAAAGGCCTAAATACTCCCGGTGCGTTATCCAACTTCAAATAACCATCCTGTAGTTTGCCAACCAACTGACCTAATATTTTTTTTGATGTTTGATTAAGTGCTTTCATGTTTCACCCCTTCGTTAATGTTTTGTATTTAGCTTTTTGTTCTTCTTCCAGCATAAACCGACGACCAGGTCCAGGCTGAAAAGACAAATAATTTATATATGCTTCTTTTTTTGTGTCACCTTCATATGTTTCATCGTCAAATTTGATTAGATAACTTACACCACCCCACCGATCAGGTAGAATTATCTTGGTAATTGTTCCATATGTTGGAAAGTTTGCCATGTCTCCTGTGTAATATATTCTTTGCCCAACTTTCAGATTATCGTATTTTTCTAAACTCATTCTCCTATCCCCTTGCCTGTGTAATTTTATAGCCTTGTTAATGTTTTTGCGGGTGCCGGGCCGGAGCCCGGCACTTTAACAAGGCTACTTACTTTTTGCCTTGGTTTTCTTTTCCGTTACCGGAAAATCCAAAAAGGTAACGTTGTCAGCGTAGACTTCGGTAACCCACTTCTTCTGATTGTCAGTTTCATACTCCCTGATATGAAGTTTGCCATCCACCAGGATCCGGCGTCCTTTTTCCAGATATTCAACACAAAGCTCGCCCAATTTATTACAGGCCACTACGTTGATGAAATCCACCGGTGCGGACCCGTCCTCTCGTTTGCGGCCGTTAACTGCCAAACACATGACAGTCTTGTTTTCCCCGGCTTCTTTCAATTCCGGATCCCTGGCTAAGTTCCCTACTAACGTAATATGGTTATATCCTGCCATGGTCAAGTCCCTTTTTTAGTTGAAAAGGTGTAAAGGGCAAAGTCTCAAGTTTCAG
>CAZGNU010000102.1:0-3040 GCA_964527325.1 uncultured Candidatus Peribacteria bacterium
TTTTCATCACTATCTATATTTTCATTATTCTTTTCATAAAGCAAATTAATAAAAATGTTTTTTCAATCTTTTCAAAAAATACTGTTATTTATAGAATTAAAAGTATTTTTTCACATTTCTACTTTCAAATATTTATTCATATTATCAACTAAATTATTGCATTCATCTATATTGTATATAAATATATTATCTCAGTACTCATCTAAATAATTTTTATATTTTTCCACAGAGTTGTTACAACTCAGTTCATCAATATAAATAATATTCAATAATATACAATTACTAAACATATAAATATCTTCTTTATATTTTTCTTTACAATATTGTTCTTTTTGTAATGAAAAAGAATCTCTCAAATCATTTACATTTTTTGATCTTTTTAAATCATCTTTTATATTCTTTTCTATTGTTTTCTTTTCTTTTATTTTTCTTTTTAATTCAATTTTTTTTATTTCTTTCTCTATATCTTTAACTTCCACATTAGTTACAATATTTTCTTTTGTAATTTCTATAGATTCTACATTAACATTATTAGTTTGATTTTTTTCCTCTATTTGAATATTATTTTCTATAATCTGATCTTTTTTTTCTGTATCATCAGAAAATTTATCTTTTAATTCAGAACAACTATATAAAAAAGATAAAACAAAAGTCATAATTAATATTTTTTTTATCATATTTTTTTATTAATAATATAAAGTTCACAATTTAGCTTCTACAGTACAATTGACATATTCTATACTTGCCCCTCAATTATGCCGTCAGTGAACAGAAACATAATCTCATCATTTTAAAAAAGTAACACCTGGTGCAATATTATATGCAGAATAATTATACCGTTTATCATTTCATCATAATTTTTTTTGACCAGATAATTGATCTATAGTAAAATCTCACCAAGAAAACGAACCATCAGACTTATTTCTTGCATTTCATGCCCATGATCAATCTACTCATAATTCAGTAAAATAAGCACAATGAGTAGTTCAAAATGCAGCTTTTCAATTAACATAAGCCATACACATTCAACAGTCATCTACATATCCACCAATCCTAATTTGATATATTCATTTATTATCAGGAATTTTATAGCTTCATAAATAATATTGTTTATTTCATTGTCAATTACCGCTTCATTTATTAAGAATAGTTGTCCATCATGTCGCATCTTTTTTTACTTTTGGTTCAACAGGTAATCAATTAAGAGTTGAAATCCATAAATTATGTATACTTAAAGTATTAAACCAAGAAGGCATTGAAGTAATAAAGCCTTCATCATTAGTTAATTCTGATAATTTTTCAGGAATCTTTATACCTAAAATAGCGTCAGTATTGTTATTAATCCTTCAACTATTTGTATATACTCAAATGGTATTATCTGAAATTATTCATGATAGGGTATTTGTTAACTTATTTCATCAAATTGTTCAATCTGCAATCTTTGCTCAAGTTATGCTTAAATTTTTAATGTTTTCTCATTTTAAAACCCAGCTTCAGTTTATTTTTTCGAATAAATTTCATAAAACTCAGTTGTTGGCAGCAAAGGCTAGTCATGTAATAAAAGATAGTCAAATTATAAATCAGATTAAATATTTTTGTATATTTTTCATAAATATATAGTGGTTTAATTAAAATAAAAGTAAATTATTTTTGTAAAATAAAATGTGGATCTGTTTGAATTACTGGGTTATATTCTATTACTACTGAAGTTAGTTTATTTGTTGACCTTAATCAGTTTTGAGGATCTTCAGATAAAAAACATTCTTTTTTTCATGCAAATGCGTACTTTTGTACATCATTATTTGTGTTTACAGATATTATATCACTATCAACTGATTCACAATTTCACTCTATTCAATCATTAAGTGTTGTTCTAAAATTTCTTAAATTAGCTAAGTTATATTTATTACTACCTGTTTCTTGTCATCATCATGATATATATTCATCTGTTCAATAAATAGCTTTATTTTCTCAAAAAGTATTTTTAGTTGCTATTGATCAATATATTAATAATTGTTTTCAAAGTCAGGCTGGATTATTATCATCAATAGTATTAATTGAATTACTTCAGTCAAAACTCATTATACTTCAATCCAATATTATAATTGCATCTATATTTGTAACATTTGAATCTATATATATGTTTCATCAATTTTGTCTATTTGTTTTATCTCTTTTTACAACTATGACTAATTGAGAATTATTAGAATTATTATAAATATCTGTATTTATATATATATTTCATCATTTTACATATAATAATTTTTGACCTTTTACAGAAATTTTATCATAACTATCATTTCAACTTCATCAATCTCAAACTGTCAGTATTTTTCATTTATTCTCATTATTACTAGCATGATTTTGTTCTTCTCATTCAAAATTATAATAATGTATTTTATTCAAAGATCATAATTCACCAAATGACAAAATATTAGTATCATTTTTAGATGTTTTTCATATTGTATATTCTGATAATTTTCTATCTAAATTCATATTAAGATTCATCATACTTCATTCTATTTTTGTATTTATATTAACTCAAACATTAGAATTTCATATTTCTGAATCTGTTGCAGATAAATCAGAAGAATTCACTAATCAATCTATTGATATTTTTTTATTATCAAATATTAATGATCATGATACTGTAGTAGTGTTTCATCTAGAATCAGTAGTGGTAACTACAACATTTTCCATATCATCATTCAATACAACTTCTCAGATAATTTCAGAAAAAATAGTTAATTTTGATTTATTTGTAAGTGGACAAAAATAATTATCTGTTATTTCTAATTCTCACCAATAATCAGATTTTAACGTTCATGAATAAGAATAACTAATAGTATTACAATTAGAATTAACTGTATTATCTTTAATTAGAAATAAAGATCAGTTTAAATAAAAATATCAATATAATTGTGAATTTAAAATACCATCTCAAATATCATTAATTTGAGTTATTTCTATTTTTTTTTTTCTGTTGTGTATATTGTTCTGAAAGATCATCAATTATTTCTGTTTTTGTATTAGTTGATTT
>CAZGNU010000103.1:0-2898 GCA_964527325.1 uncultured Candidatus Peribacteria bacterium
GAATAAAAATAAGCTGCATTATTAACTATGGTTAATTTTTCTTTCATGAAGTTAAAATATTCAATCCACAAGAAAATTGTCTTCTCGTCCCTGCCAATAGCTAAAATTGTCTCAATTTGCTTTTGAGAAAGTTTTATTTTTTTCAATTCTGAAACAAGCTCTTCGCTAACGTCGTTTAATTTAATTTCTTTTAAATTATTATCTTTTATATGTCCTGCAATTTTTGCAGGACCCCCTGCAGATTTTGCATGAGGTGCTGCAACTTTTTCAGCAGTCACGTCAATTCTGCTGCTCTTTTGAAATTCCTCAGGAAGCAAAATCTCAATGAACCACTTCTCCCCTTCTTCTCTATTTCTTGAAATTAATCCTAGTTCCTGAAGCTTCTTAAGCGCCGTTGACAATGTTCTAATTGAGACGTTAACAGCTTCTGCTAGCTTTTTTAGAGCTACTTTAACGCTTCTTTTAGAAAAGCCTACAGTTAGCCTGTATATTCTTCTGTAGAGACATTGTTCTACTGGCTTAAGTAGTGGGATGACTTTGTCTTCCAAGTAGTTATCAGATTTAACAAAACCGGCATATTCATATTTTTCTAACATAACGCTTCCTTTTTTTGATTTTTTAAAAAGTATCTCAAGGATTTAAAAAACTCTGTTGTCATAACTGCTGAGAGAAGTTGAATCAAAATAAAAAAGAAAATTGAACCAACAGTTCTCATTTGAACAGATTCGAAAGCTCCCCATGAAAAGATACTCTTTCTTATATTTTCATTAGTCTTGAGATCTATCTCATTTTCAATTTCTCTAATATCTTGATTCACCCTACTTTTTGATTCAGAAATACTAAATCTCTCTTTTTCTGTTTTCTTTAGGCCTTTAGTGACTAACTCATTGTCAGTATAAACCTGCATGATAAGACGAAGTTGCCCTTCTCTCTCTTTGAGCTGCTTCAGTTCATCAAACTTAGCTGCTAACTTACCTTCTAATCTCTCAATCTTCTTTGATGGTGCTAATACATATTCTTTCAAATTGGGATCAGATGAGTATGTGAAATAACTCACCGTAAAAGCTGAATAAATAAAAACTATCCACTTTAGTTTTGAAAGAGATTTTTTATCGCATGCAGCTAAAATCATGAAGAAGAGTTCTACTATACATGCGGCAACAAAAGATTCTGTAATGGAAAAACCTATCTGCTTATAAAACATAAATGAAAAACTAATGATCATATACTCTGCAGCAATAGTTGCAAATGGAATGAAAGAAGCTATTTTAAAATTAATTATCTTAGTTTTTTTGATAGCTTTCTTACTTTTATTTTCGCTTTTTACCTGACTATTTTTCTTCAAATAATAACGAATCAGTGCTTGATCTTTCTTTTTAAGATTTTTAAATTTAAAGCTTTTTGTAAGATTGCTGTAAGAAAGTTTGCTTTCTTTGATAAAATTTAGTGCAAATTCTTTTCTAGATTGTTCTTTTTTTTCTGTCTGGAAAGGATTTGGAAAGTTTTTGGAAAAATTTTGCTCTCCTAACCCACCATTAATAATAGTTAAATTCACTTTTTCCTCCGAGAAATCTCCGATAAAATAATTTTTCTAATTTTTTCTGGAAAAATTTTATTTATCTGGAAAAATTCTGTAAGAAATTAGAATTTTCTAGAAAAAAAAGTTCATTAAAATTGTTTTTGGGGTGGTAAAAATGCGTGCAAAATAATAAAATTGGATTAAACATAATGGGCCTCCTGATTAGGTTCATTATTAAGGCCTAAGTTTTGGCATGAAACTTGGGCCATATTTTTTTGTTCTAAATATAGTGTCGTTTAAAATTCTCATAAAATCAAATATAAAAATTTTCTTTTTGAAAGAGGACAAAATTGCGACATCAAAAAGACAATATTTCTTTATTAGTGGACATAAAATGTCTTTTAATGTCTCGCTAATTTTCAAATTTGAATTTTTCTAAAAATTATCTTCAAGTACCTTTAGAAAAAATGTGTTTTCTGAATATACTCATATCAACACAACTCAAGGAGCAAGCGTGGAGATAAAGATTACGACGAAGTATTTATTAGAAGAAAAAGATAAGCTGTCAGAAGAGATTACTAAACTTTTAGAGAAATATGCTAGATTATCAAAAAACATAGATGATCTAAACCATTTGAAATCGCAGCTTAAATGAAAATTAAATCTAAACTGCAACACTTGCAAAACCTCCATCTTGAGAATCACTCGCGAAATTCTTAAAATATTCACTAATAGCTGTAGCTGATACTATTTCACCAGTTGATAAGTTCTTAGCATTAACTTTTCTTGGATTTGCTTTAAAGCTAGTTTCTTGCTCTACAAAGTCACTATCTAAATCATTGTCTTGTAATAAACCTGTAAGACTTAGAGCTAATTCACTAACTACTTCATTTGATGAGTAGCTTTCTTCAACTTCGCTTTCAGCTTTAGCAATTTTTGGCTTGGAGCTAATATCAATTCGGTGTTGAACTCTCTCTAAAATGTGATCAACCACTCGACCCATTGAGTTTCTTTGAATTAGATATAAATCAACTGGCATTTGGCATTTTTCATTAGTGAAAGCTCTTCCATTAGCTAATACATCTGAATAGCACTTTTCAAAATATTTCATAGCCTCACTTTCATCCAAGTGACTATATCTAGAATTCTCAAGAATCATTTTTGTCCCAATAGTTGCATTTTTGTCATAATTTTTAGAACGCCCCTTTTTGGTTATTTCAAAATTAAAAGTCTCATTCTTAGATTCTTTTAAATTATTATTTTGAGATATTTCTTTTATATGGGTGTTTTTTTTAAACTGGGGGGTATTATTTTTAAACTCTGGGGGTGTTTTTTCTAAATTGCCCACTGCTTCCTTTGCTTTTAAAAAGTCTTCTTTA
>CAZGNU010000104.1:0-2870 GCA_964527325.1 uncultured Candidatus Peribacteria bacterium
ATGTCGTTTTACCTGCACCTGTACTCCCTACCACAAGAACATGCTCTGTTTTCTGCTTATCGTTTATACCAACAGCTTTCCCGCTTTTAACAGATCTTCCAAAAAACAACAAACCCATATCTAAAATTTTTGCTCGCATTCTATTCATGCTAAAGTTGCTGAATTTTACTAAATTTAAGCCTCCATTCTTAAAATTAAGGTCATCATTGCGAGTAATAATTAAAGCAATTATGAAATGCAACCAACCAAAAATAAAAACAGAACTAATAATAATAGCTACAAATATAAGAGGTACTGACCAAAACCCATATGATAAAAGACTATTAAGAATATTTGTAAATAAATTTATAAGATAAAAAACCACCTTATAAGGAGCTGATAAAACAGTATCGGTAAAATTTGCTGGCAGACTTAGACCAAAAATCTTCATATTTTTCATAGATATTAAACAAAGAAAACCAATACCTAAAAAAATAGAAATTACCACTGGTATAATTCTTATAAATATTTTTTCTATCGCCTCTCTAACATGATGATAACGTTTAATTAAAAATAAAATGTAATTCCAAAACCTGAATGGATAAACAATTATCAGAAAAAGAGGAATATAGAAAAAATATTTAAAATGATTAGATTTTTCCAAATCAATAAAAGACATTTATTCAGCCTCCTTATCAAATTCAGAAAAAATTTTATGACACCTATCCCTATGAAAATTAAGATTATTAGTTATATGAGTTCCTATTTCACAATAAGATAGACTCTTTGGTAATCCAGTAAAAATAATTAAAACAAGACCAGATAAAACTAAACTCAAAAAAACCGGAATGGCAGGATGAAGACCAATAAAAAATATTAAATCCGCTAAAAACCCTTTTAATCCAAAATCTCCAGAAGCATCATGCATTATAAAAAGAAATACTGGAGTCAAAGTAGTAAAGCATAAAGAAATTATGAAAAGCTGAACTTTCAAAGGAAGCAAAGATACTCTGTCAGATACAACTCTGACAAAGATCTTAGCACTTATAAAATATTTATTAATTCTTTTAAACGGATTTAAAGACATTTTGATCATCTTCCTTTATTTTTTTCAACCATCTTAATGGCATATGTTGTAAGTACATAAGCAATATAATCTTTGTCTCCGAGCTTCATGTCAGCCTTTTCCTTTTGAAGAGCTGATTTGAAAGGTTCTGGAATATCATATAAATTACGTGCTGCATCAATTAACACTTTTATATAATCACCAAAATTATCATACTTCTTTGATTCAGCATCAGCGTATATCGCTTGAGAAAGACTTAAAGATATTTGTTTTACAAATTTATTTCCTCTTTTTGTAAAACTAATCTCATTTTCCTGATTACTATTATCTCCAGTATGTTGTTTTGAATCAGACATATTTATCTCCTTGAAGTAAAAAGTATTAAGTTTTGCATTGAAACTGCTTGCATTTGTAGTACAATGTAATGATATTAACATGCAATTCAATACACTTCAAGTAAAAAGATCATGTAATTTTAAAAAACTACTTGGACAATTTTGGAACCTTCATTCCTTTCACTGACGAAAGAGCTGCTAATGCAAAATATGATGATATAAATGACGGACCTCCACCTCCAACAAGAGAACTCGTTATCGACGGTGCGCCTCCTATAACCAATAGAAATACTATATTGGCTGAAACCAGTTTAACAATACCATCACCTGTAGCATTTAGAGTATAAACTCCCACAATCCCCATAATTGAAATGAAAATATTTAAAACAAGTGGACAAAGAGCCCATGATATAAGGGGCTTTAATGGCTTTGGATGAATATCAGCATATTGGGTTATTATATAAAATTTCTAAATCCATTGATAAAAATGAGCTTAATAAACCAATTGTCAGTTCACTGGTAAATGATGCAGAGAATAATATTAAAAAAATTCAAAATATAAATAGATCCGAAATAATTACTGTTTATGATGCATATTTAATTACCTGCCCTACCAACCAGATCATGAGATTAAAAAGTTAGAGAAACAGGGTAACACTCAAACAGTAGTACTAAGTATGATCTTAGTATGAATTGATTAGAGGAGTGTTACAAATGAGCATATGGACAAGCACAAAAAAGAGTAAAAAGAAGGTAAAAAAGAAGAAGAAAAAGATGAAGATCTATCCTTATGAAACAAGGCTAAAAGCAGTAAAACTGTATTTAGAGGAGGGATTTTCAGCAAAATTGATATCAGAAGAGTTAGGAATGTCTGACAGGACATTGAATCATTGGCTCCATAGATACAAAAAAGATGGAGAGGAAGGATTAAAGCCGAAAAGGAAAAAAGTAACAAATAGTAAAAAGCTGCCTGATGCAGTTAAGGAAAAAATAATAGAAGAAAAAAAGAAAAATCCTGAGCATGGAAGTAAGAAGATTTCGCAGTTTTTAAGGAGAATGTTTTTTATAAAGGCCAGTCCTGAAACAGTAAGAAAAACACTAAAAGAAGAGAATTTAGTAAAAAAGCCTGTGAGAAAAAGGATAAAGAATCCGCAAAAGCCGAGATTTTTTGAGAGAGCAACACCAAATCAGCTGTGGCAGAGTGATATAATGAGTTTCAGGCTGGGGGGAAAGACAGCATATATAATAGGATATTTAGATGATTATTCTAGATATATAACAGGATTAGGCTTATTCAGGAGTCAGACAGCAGAGCATGTAATAGAGGTATATCGAAGTGCGATAGCAGAATATCATCCACCGAAAGAGATGCTAACAGATAATGGGAGGCAGTATACAAATTGGAGAGGAACAACAAAGTTTGAAAAAGAGCTTAAGAAGGATAAAGTAAAGCATATTAAGTCCCAGCCAAAACATCCACAAACGCTCGG
>CAZGNU010000105.1:0-2792 GCA_964527325.1 uncultured Candidatus Peribacteria bacterium
TCTGTAAACGAGGAAATTTTGTGAGGGCTCGTCGGCACTTCGTTAAATTCCAATGTTATATTCAATCGTCGTGTAGATTTATTAAAAGTGGGTGGGTGCCTTAACTAAGAAATCATTTCAATATACCAAATTTTTACCCAACCTAAATTTGGAATAACGCCTGAAATTTTTCCAATAATTTGGTCTTCCTTAATTTTTTTCTCAAAAGGAATACTCCCTACGTTGTGGTCTCCTTTTGTTTCAACATAATTTATTCCATTCTCTTCATACTTTCTAACAATCCTATGTGGAATCGGTGCTCTTTGAGATTCAAATAAAATGATATCACCTACTTGCAATTTGTCAAAATCAATTCCTTTAATCATCAGTATGTCTCCTTTGTCAAATCCGCCAGATTGTGAAAATTTCTGAAACTGATCTTTGCTTATTCCTAAATCAGAATACAATTCTTGTTGTGAAGACCACCATTGATCAAAATTTCCATCATGAGACATACTTCCGGAAGTCATAATTGCAATAGGTGTTGATGTATTCCACATAGAACCTAGCAATGGAAAAATTATGAATTTTGTAATTAAAGATGAAAAGAACATTAAAATTAATGCTATAATACCTATAATTATTCCAGCATTTCCTAATTTTTTAAATCCTTCCTTCTTTGCTTTAATCCCGAAATAGATTGCTAAAGGACCAAATATAATTGGAAGTATGATTATACCAATCACACCAAAAACAATACTTAAAATTCCTTTTGTTTTAGCTTCCATTATATATAACATTACAGGCATTATTATATAAATATTACTATTTAAAACGGCACCCACCCACAGAATTAACTTTACACACGACGACTTTGAGTTTTCCCTTCGGGACGTTGCACTAAAACTCAATCCCTAACGGGAGAATATAACAGGGCTTAAAGGGCTCCGAAACCTTGCAGGTTTCTCCGACCCAAATTGAATTTTTGGAGGTCGCTACGCTCCACTCTCAAAAATCCAACTTCCCTTAAGCCTGATGTTAGTTTCAATCGGGAAAAAACTCTAAAAATAGAAAGGGGGTTGAGACTTATCTCTTCAAGAAGTCCAAAAATCCTTTTTTTGCTTCCTTTGGATTTTGTGCTGCTTCTCTGTATAATTCACTTCTTTCTCTAAGAATATCATTCAGAATATAGGGTTGCTGTTGGATGTATGTTGCTCTTAATGCTTCTGCCTGTTCTCTACCGCCTCCGCCTGTATAGATTATAACATCCAATGATCTTAATTGAGGATGATCTCTAACTCTTCTTAATAGTTGTAGTCCTTCATTAAATCTATCATTAGCTCCCAACAAAGGTAGTCCATCATTTCCGCTATAATCATATCCATCATCCGGTTCATCTCTTGTTGGCATTGAATTATCAGAAATCATTAATTCATATCTTGTTGGTTCTTTGGATAATTTACTCCAAGCTTCTGGAGCCGATCGAGCAAAATCACATAGAAAACCATTTGCTAATGCAATTCCTGTCATTTCACCAAGTTTTCTATCTTCATCATCCACTACTAAAACTTGATGTCTAAATAAATGATCTCTATATACTTCATTTGTAAAATTTAATGCCATATTATAAATACAATAAATCAAAGCTTTATAAATCTTTCTATTTGTAACTACTATGTAGTCAATAATACGTCTCAACCCCTAGATTCTTTTTATAGATTGGACTTCGTCCCTGATACGAGTTTTTTCCCGACTCTGCGGACGCAGGTTTCCAGAACTCCGTTCGGCTTCGCCTCACTCGTAACTGGAAACGAAACTAACAGGGCTTAAAGGGTTCATTCGTCGTTCGCCAAGCTCACTCCTCATTCTCCCAAATTTTTTCCTGCGGAAAAAACTTCCCTTAAGCCCGATGTTAGTTTCAATTCAAAAAAGACTTTCTAAAAACAAAAGAGCCCCAGAAAAAAGAAAATATTTAAATATCTGCTTAACGAAAATATAGTATTAAGAGGCACATACCAATGAATCTAAAAATTTGCGCATGGACTGCAATAATTGGAGCCATTATTTATTTTCCAATTCAATGGCAATTGGGTTGGAGTACTGGCGCAAATCCCATTCAATTTCTGTTGTTACCTGTATTTGTTATCATTTATCTGGGTTATTTCCAATTGTCAAAGAAATTCAACACAGATCTATTGAAGTATGCCGTATATTCTATTCTAATTCTGGAATTCCTAAGGGTCGCCTTTATACTATACCCAGGAACACAAGTTTTTTTCTGGCAACCCTATTCAATTATTCATTGGATCGTCATTAGTATTTTTGCTATTTCCATGATAAAATTAAAGCGGGGTTTTGGTAAATTAGCAATAGTCATCTCGTCTTTGTATTTGTTGACGATAATTGTTGGCCTAATTAATTTGGCTTATATAGAAATACTAATCGGCATTTTAATATACATAAATGAATCTATACTTTTCTTTAGAGCCTCTAAAAAATATTAATTTTCTGGAGCTTTGATTATTTTAATTAATAGGGCTACGCCCTTGATACGAAAGTCTTTTTTGAACTCCGCGGACGCGGTTTGACCACACTTCGTATGGTCAAAGAAACTAACAGCGATTAAACGGTTCGGAGGTACCGGCTTCGCCTATTTTGCCAAGCAAAATTACCCCCTCTCCCAAATTTTCTTCGTCAGCTCTGAAATTTTAGGGTTGCCTAAAATTACGAGGACTCAGAAAACTTCGTTTGAATCGCGATGATAAATCTAATTTTTTTGCTAGATAGGGAATTGTTAAAATTAATTCTAGTCG
>CAZGNU010000106.1:0-2777 GCA_964527325.1 uncultured Candidatus Peribacteria bacterium
AGTTAATGCTGAATATTAATATTATTTTCAGATTTTTAACCTAAAGTGTTAATTTTAAGTCTTCCTCACTGGAGCAATCCTAATATTCATCTTTTTGATTCAATTTCAAGAAAAAGCAATTTCAGCTAGTTCTCAGTTTAGAGAGGTAATTATTCATGATCAAAATTTTGGGTGAGTTACTTTGTCTCATCTTGTGAATTGAGATACATCATTATCTTTTAGTTTTCTGACTATTTTTGTGTTTCAGTCTCATGGAAGAGTATGAGAGTGAATTTTTGTGTTGAAACTTTTTGCGAATGGATTATTTGTACCTTTTAAATATTCTCATAGGTCATAATTTACTAAATATTCAAGTGGAATTTCTTTTAGAAATCTTGATACAGGGTTTCTTACATAATCTCAAAAATGAAATCTTTCTTTGGCTCTGCTTATGTATAATTCCTCCCTTGCTCTAGTCATAGCAACATATAAAAGTCTTCTTTCTTCTTCAAGAGAAGCTGAATCATTTACTGATCTAAAACTTGGAAAAATACCGTCTTCTAGTCATGTTAAAAATACTCTTTTTTCTTCAAGTCATTTTGATGTGTGAATAGTCATTAAAGTTACGTAATCTGTCCTTTTATCGTTTTTATCCATATCAGTAATTAGTGCAACTTCCTCTAAAAATATTCATAAACTTTCTCTTGGTTCCATTCAGTTGTATTCAGTTGCAACGTTTACTAGTTCATCTATGTTTTCTAGCTTAGTTTCTTTTTCCTCTTTAGAGAGTCATTTTGTTATATATTCTTCATAATCTGTAACTTTTATTGTTTCTCTGATTAATTCTGAAACTACTTTTTCTTCTGATTTTTTTACTAAATTTTTAAATAATTTATTAAAAACATTTATTGCACTTTTAGCTCATGGTTTTAGTTCTTCTACTTCATCTATATTCTCAATTATTTGTGGATAAGTTAATCAAAAATTATCCTTATAGTTATCAATTGTTTCAATAGATTTTGCTCCGATTTTTCTCGTTGGAGTATTTATTACTCTTTTCATTGAAACTAGATCATTTGGATTAAATATTATTCTTAAATATCCAAGTAAATCTTTTATTTCTTTTCTGTCGTAAAATTTTTGTCATCAAATCACTCTGTATGGGATATTTGCAATCATTAAAGCTTCTTCTATTTGTCTTGATTGAGCATTTGTGCGGTATAATATTAAATTATCTGAATATTTTTGTTCTTGCTCCCTCTCCTTCAAAGGAGAGGGTTGGGGTGAGGTTTTTTCTTTAATAATATTCACAATAATACTAGCCTCTGTTTTATCATCAGGAGCTTCAATATAATTAATAGATTCTCAATCTGTATTGTCAGTCCAAAGATTTTTTTTGATTCAAAAAGTATTGTTTTTAATTACAGCATTTGCTCATGCTATTATTTTTTTAGTGGATCTATAGTTTTGTTCAAGTTTTACAATTAGTGCATCAGGATAATCTTTTCTAAAGTTTATTATATTTGTCATATCAGCTCATCTCCAACTATAAATTGACTGGCTATCATCTCAAACTACAGCTAAGTTCCTATATTTTAGTGCTAATAATCTAACTATTTCATATTGAGGAGCATTTGTATCTTGATATTCATCAACCATTAAATATTTATATTTTTCTTGATATTCTTCAAGAATTTTTGGTATTTTTAATAATGCAAGAGTCTTCACTAAAATATCATCAAAATCAAGTGAATTATTTTGTGCTAAATTTTTTTCATATTCAATATATACTTTATAAACCACTTCTTTAATACTAGAATCTACTTCAGCTTCATATCATTTTGCTGTAATTAAACTATTTTTAGCATTACTAATATAAAAAGCTATTTGTCTTGCTGGATACTCTTTTTCTTCTAGGTGTAATTTGTTTTTAATTATTCATTTTAAAACTGCAAGTTTATCTGATTCATCATAAATCACGAAATCTTTTTTTAATCAAATACCTAATTCTTCAGGTAAATATCTAGATAATACATCTTTTAGTATAAATATTCAAATACTGTGAAATGTTCCAATAAGTGGGAAGTTTCATCTACTATAAATACTTCTAGGAGCTTCTACTCACAAAGTTTTAGCAACCCTTTCCCTCATTTCACTAGCTGCCTTATTTGTAAATGTAACCATCATAATATTACCAGGATTTATATTTAAATCCCTAATCATATATTCAACTCTAGCTGTCAGTGTAGCAGTTTTTCAACTACCGGCTCCAGCTATAATTAAAAGTGGTCATTCTATTTTATTTTTTGCTTCTTCTTGTTTTGGGTTTAGATTTAGTTTCATTTAAGTAAATAAAAAAATATACTGTTAAAGTATATTTAATTTTTAAATATTACAACAATAAAAACTCTTCGTTGAATTTTACTCTTTTAAACAAAGAGTAAACACAACAAAGAGTTTTCTTTTCTCCTTTTTAAGTCATTACACGAATGACTCTTAAAATTTTCAGGATGTATCATTATCTTCCTCCTGAATTTCAAGAGTTTCTTCTAGAAATGGATATGCAGTAACTAAGGCTTTGCTTATTAGTATAGCTCCGCCTATTACAAGTATCCCTCCTATGACAATCTTATCAGCTTTAGTGATTTTTTCTTCTTTTTTATTTTCCATTTTTAAGCTCCCAGTCTTTTTTTATTATTATCACTCTACTAATAAAGCAATAAATACCATAACCTATAATTCCAGTAACCGTTCAGTTATATTAACCACCCCGGACTAAAGATCCGGGGCTTTTAGTG
>CAZGNU010000107.1:0-2747 GCA_964527325.1 uncultured Candidatus Peribacteria bacterium
AGCTGTTACGTTTGTTACGATTTTTAATACATATTGAAAGCATAGGTTTGATACATATTGAAAGCATAGGTTTGATACAATTAGGTATCGAACCTTTTTTATAGTTATAGAGGCATTTTGAGGTTGTGAAAAGAATCGAAGTCACCATGTATTGTGGTGACTTATGATATTTTTGGAGAATTAATAAAAAAAGAGATATTTATAATATCTCAAATGTTTTGGTAATTAAAAACCAAAAAACTATTGACACCCGATATTTCATTGTGATACAATTTTGGTATAGGAAAACCAAAAAAATGAGGAGTGAGTGTTTTGGAAAATAAAATTAAGCAATTATTTTGGAATATTAGTAATGTAATAAGAGGGTATCATTCACAACGAGAGATGTTTGATGTGTTTGTTTCAGTATTCTATCTTTACTATATATCTAGTAAGTACAACGCTGACATTAGAAACATCAGGGTTAATAAGGAACAATTGAAATCTGCAAACATTACAAAGGAAGAACTTGAAGTACTAGATTATTTTGAATCCTTACCATATTTTAATACTTTTAAAAAGACGGATTTGGATTTGGTTTTAAATGAGTTATCAAAATTCGAACCAAGTACTTATATTTATATAATTGGACAATTGTTAAATATAGATCATTTTGAAATAGGTGAAGCAACTACTAATATATATCTAACTAAACTTTCTCAAAAATTATTCGGTGATATTAATGGTTCTTTCGCAGATTTATGTTCAGGATATGGTACATTCATACTTAACACATTTAGCGGAAATGAAAAAACTGAAATAATTGATT
Organism: uncultured Candidatus Peribacteria bacterium; assembly: GCA_964527325.1. Classification (GTDB taxonomy): domain Bacteria; phylum Patescibacteriota; class Gracilibacteria; order BD1-5; family UBA6164; genus UBA6164. Next base: position 809 of record CAZGNU010000107.1, read on the forward strand.
CATATGAGTTGAATGATAGTAATACTTATATCCAGAGAGCTTTATGCATAATTATGGGTATAGAGAGTAATGTCCATAGAGCCAATGTTCTAACTGATTTAGGAGATTTGAAATATGATTTTATTTTTAGTTCACCTCCATTAGGTCTAAGAGTACAAAGACAAATCGTTGAACAAAGTATTCATAGTTCTGAAAGCATTATTAGTAATTATCTTAGAGCAAATTCAACTGAATGGTTATTTGTAAACAAAGTTTTAAGCAGCCTTAAAGCCAAAGGGAAAGCTATTGTTATCGTTTCAAATGGAACTCTCTTTAAAACTGTTGATTTAGATATAAGAAAAACAATTATTGAAAATGGCATGCTTGAAGGTGTCATCAACTTATCGAGTGGATTGTTGGGAAGACATACAGGTATCGAAGGAAGTATATTGATTTTTAAAAGCAATCCAAAAGACCACATCAAAATGGTAGATGCTTCAGAAATATATTCGAAAGAACGTCATAATAAATATTTAAGCGATTCAGATATTGATAGAATCATAGAAATGTATGAATCAAACGAATCACAAATTACTGTAGAATCACTTAGAGAAAACGATTATGTATTGCTAAAGAAAAGATATGAATTTGTGGGTGAGTTAGAAGAGTTTATTACTGTTGGAGATGTAATTGAAGATACATTTAGAGGTATCCAAATTTCATCAAGAGATTATGAGAAAAAGATTGTAAAAAAAGGTACTGAAGGTAGTATTCAATTATTATCTCTTGGAAATATCTCAGAACATTTCATTGATCCTAACTTAGACACAATCAATCCTGATGGAATAAGATATCAGAGATACATTCTTGAAGATGGTGATTTTATAATTTCAGCTAAGGGATCAAAAATCAAAACATCGGTTTACGATAATTCAGTACTTAAGCATACTACAGTGCCTCTTGGAAATGTCATGGTTCTAAGAATTGACAAAGCGAAATACAATCCACACTTTTTAAAAGTATTTTTAAATACACCATTAGGATTAAAACTGCTTGAAAATGCTCAAACTGGTTCTACAATTGTTAATCTAAACAAGAAGAACCTTTTAGAACTTAAAATACCAAATATTAGTTTGGAAGAGCAAAAGAAAGTAGCTGTTGATTATTTAGTTACACTAGATAGTTATTCTTATGCATTGAAGGAACTAGAAAAGAAACAACAAGAACTAGATAATTTCTTTGAAAATATAAGTTGGGAGTGATGAGATGCTATTAAGTCAGGATAAGTTGGATCATATAATTGAATCGCTTGATAATCTTAAATCAAGAATTTTCATTGCAAACCGTACAGAAGATAAAAGCACATTAGATAGTTTGTTAAGTATACTTGGTATTTCCTTTGAGGAAAAAGAAGTTAGAGAAGAATGGAAAATTTTCTTGTGTGCAGGTACAAACATTTCTAGAGACATTATTACCAAAGTTTTGAGTGACTATAAGCTTGAGGATAGAGTGGAAATGGAACTAGATTATAAGAAAATAAAAAATATTAATTTTGAAAAATTTAGAGATTCGCAAACTTACAAATATGTAGTGTTCGGACAAGGCCCACACAAAGCAAAAGGAATTGGTAAATATGGGAGCATTATTTCTAGAATGCAAAGTGAACCGGATAATTATCCAGAGGTAATTGTAATGACTGATTCACAAGATAAACCACATTTATCAGTAAATGAACTGCATAAGGCAATGCAACAAATATTTATTAAAGAAGATATTGAATAAAACTAAACATAAGCAGAAACATTAGTTTGATTATGTTATAATAATTAGGAAAAAGACAAAATAATAAACAAAAGGGGAAGATTAAATTGAGTAGAAATATAGACGTAAAAGCAAATATGATTTGGAACATAGCAGACACATTAAGGGATGTTTATAAAAGACATCAATATGGTAGTGT
>CAZGNU010000108.1:0-2729 GCA_964527325.1 uncultured Candidatus Peribacteria bacterium
TTACTATATAATTTTATTCAAAATTTCTATTTACACAGTTTTTTGCATACTCCCATTTTTTTGTTTGTTTTAATTTTTTAATGTATTTTTTTAAATATTTCTTCTTTTCATATTTTATCTGATTTTTTATTTTTTGGTGAATATTTAAGTAAAGGTTTTATATTTATATCATCTTTGTCAAATTTATCTTCAATAAATTCAATTACATCCTCAATAGTTTCATAAATTCTTTTTTTTCCAAAATCTTCTAAATATTCTACATTGTGAAGTTTTTCTATTACTTTTACTCTTAGATTACAAATATATACTTTTATTTTATTTTCTTCTAATCTGTGAGCTAAATCTTTTAATACTTCAAATCCTGATGAATCAATATTATTCATCCACTGAAAATCAAATATTACTATTTTTAAAGATTCTTTTTTTGATAGAATATTAAGTGTTTCTTTTTCAAAATGTCATGCGTTTGCAAAAAATAAGTTTCAATCAAGTCTAATTATTGATACTTTTTTTGATGTTTTTAGTTTGAAAAAATCAGCATCTCTTAGTACTCAGTTTTTATACATAGCTACTTCTACTACTTTTGGCCTCATTGATTTATAGATATATGTAGCAAGAGATAACATTACTCATATTCAAATAGCGTATTCTACGTTTGGTGTAAATGCAAGAGTAGACAAAAATGTAATTATTGCTATATAAGCGTCAGATTTTTGAATTTTCCATGATTCAATTATTGGTTCAATTTTTATTAATCATCAAACTGCAACTATAATTATAGCTGCTAGAATTGCTGTTGGTAGATGGTATAAAAGAGGAGTTAAATATATTAGAGTTATTCATACTATTATTCACGTAATAATTGAAGATAATCATGTTTTTGCTCAAGCTCTTAAATTAACAGCTGTTTTTGAAAAACTACCAGCTACTCAAAATCAACCAAATATACTTGATCAGATATTTGCAAAAGCTTGAGATATTAGTTCTTTATTTGTAGATACTTTTTGTTTTGTTCTAGCTGCTACTGCTTTTGCTACAGCTATGGTTTCAGTGAATCATATTAATCATATAATGAAAGCAAAGCTTATTAATGTTATGTAATTGTTAACGTTTACAAAATCTCATAAAAATGGTAGTTTAAAATTTGGTAGTCATTTACTAATTTCTCAAACAACACTACCTCAATATATTATTTTATAATCTATTAAATATGAAATTAATATTGAAATAATTAAAACTATTAATATTCCAGGTATTTTTTTTGATATTTTTTTTAATAAGACAAGTATAGCTACTCAAAAAAATCAAAACATAAATGTCATCATATGAGTTTCACTTATTGCAGTAGTTACAATTGTTTGAATTTTATAAATAATACTTAAGGATTTATCAACATTTATTCAGAAAATTTTAGGTAATTGAGATATTATTGTAACTAAGGCAATAGCATTAGTAAAACCAACTACAACTGGATGAGAAATAAATTCAACTACTAATCAGAGTCTTAAAACTACAAGTAATAGGTAAAAAACTCATATAAAAAATGCTAAAAGAGAAGCATATGTTACGTATTGTTCAACTGAACTTATTCACATAGAATAAAGTGCTGCAGCTGTCATCAATGAAATAATAGTAACAGGACCAGTAGACATCTGTTTACTAGAACTCAGAAAACCTCAAATAATTACTCACACAAGGGCAGTATACAATCAGATTTGAATAGGTAATCAAGCTAATCCTGCATATGCCATAGACTGAGGTACAACTATCAAAGCAACAGTGATCCCAGCAATCAAATCAGCCTTAAAATAGCTTTTACCGTTTGATTTGTAAAAACTTGTTAAGTACTCAAAGATTTTCATAAAATTATCCTTAGATTTTCCCATTACTCCTAATAATTTATTAATATAATTATTTTATCACAATATTCCCAATAATCCTAAGAAAATGCATTGACAAAATATTATTTTTTCTTATAAATAATGCACTCAAAAATAAAATAAACAATTTTTGAATAAAATTTCTCCCATTTCGGGAACCTTTTTTAATAAAAGGAAAAACAAAAACAAAGAGGAAAAAGTTATGACTACTCAAGGACAATTGATTGTAGAAGGAAAAACAAAAAACATTTTTGTGGATGAAGATGAAGCTGCGCTGTGTATTATTGAGAACAAAACAGCCATTACCAAAAATGATAATCCTGAAGAAACACAGGAATTCAATACAAAGGCTAAGGCTTGTACTGTTACAACAAGTCATATGTTTCAGATTCTTACGGATGTAGGAATCCCAGTTGCTTTTAGAAAACAACTGTCTGATACTAAATTTTTGGCAGAAAAAACTGTCATGATTCCACTTGAGGTTATTGGTAGGAGATTTGTACTTGATGGGAGTAGTTATCTTAAAAGAGTCCCTTCTTGTGCCGTTGAAAAAGGTCAGCCTGCACATCGTTTTGATGATCTTTGTATTGAGTTTTTTCTCAAGACAACAGAAGAGAAATGTGTTATAAATACAAATAATGGTCCTGTAACCTTAATTGATGAATTAAAGGTGGAAGATCCATTTATTTTTAATCCTGACGAAGATGAATGGAAATTGTGTCATCCCAAGAAACCTTATTCAGATGAGGAATCTTTTTTAAGTCTTTTTAATCCAACTACTTTACTTGGTAGTGGGACCATTTCTATTAAGGAAATCCGTTCAATTACAAAGCAAGTTAATGAAGTTTT
>CAZGNU010000109.1:0-2640 GCA_964527325.1 uncultured Candidatus Peribacteria bacterium
GAGAGCCTTTCACAAGCATGTGTGACCATTTATAAGTAATCGTTTAACCTCATCAAAAGTTAGTTTCACTATAATATTTGGAGGTTTTATGAAGTCTTATTCTAATGAACAAAAAGAACGTAGTATTAAAAAGGTTAAATCTGGTAAGTATCGAACCATTTGCTCTGTTGCAAAAGAAGAAGGCATTCCTAATGGGACTTTATATGGATGGTTAAACCCTAAGTGTAATGATCAAAAGATATCTAAACAGAAAAAAATTAAAATACAACAAAATCAAGTGGAAAAAAATATTCAATTTATGGAGGTTTCTGAAAATCTACACAGTCTTATGAATGATAAAGTTTCAACTAAAAAACCTTCAATGAGACTAACTACACCTAGCGGTATCACAATTGAGCTATTTTCATAAGGAGTTTATATGCTATCTATTCCCCCTGGTGCTAAAGTATTTTTAGCAATAGGAAACGTAGACTTTCGAAAGCAGATACCTGGACTGAAAAAGTGGATTCAAAATCACCTTCTTTTAAATCCTCTTTCAGGTGCTTATTTCTTTTTTTTCTCTAAAGATCGAAAATCTATAAAAATTATTCATTATGATGGACAGGGAATATGCCTCTATTCAAAGAAACTTTCTTCATCTAAGTTTAAACAGTGGAATGGACTCTATGATGCCAGCAAAAACTATACTCAGTTATGCTCAACAGAGGGACAAGTTATCCTGATGAATGGAAATACTCGGAATTTGAAGATTCCAAAAAATTGGAGGGACATTTCATAAGTTCAGCAATCTCTTTCCAATAATCTTTTATCTCTCCTTTGCTCTTTTTATAGTGCCAAGGGAGATAATACTTAGGATTTTTAATCACATCTTTCTTGTTGGATAAAATATATGTCATATAATCGAAAACATTTACTTCATTTTGAACTGCTGTCTCTAAAAGACTTAAAATATCTCCTGAATATGATGCACTGGACATATTGTGAAAAAATAGTGAATTTTTTCTTAGTCTAATGATCACCTTTATCATTCTTTCTACATAGTTTGTATCTAAGGGAACATTTGGTATCTCTAGTACTCTTGTTAAAGGTGTATAGCGCTTGAGAAAGTAATTAGATACTTTTCTCATATTTCCATTAGGTTCATCTGCAGCAAGATAATCTGGAAGATCATATCTGTCTCTTATATTGTGATTATCTTCTACCTCTGAAACTATATTAAAAATTGCTTTAATTTTTTCAAAATAAAAAGTACTAAACTCTTTATGATACTCCATTCTATTTTCTTGCGAAAAATTTTGCTCTTTGCAACTCTTCTCATTTTTATAGATCTCTCTAAAGCACTCTAAAACTGTTTTTCCTATATAAGTACTACAGTTTGGATCTTCTTCAACAACTTTGCGCCTAGCATGAACATTACAGTTAACATCAATTCCTGATTTTTTGCACTCATCATATGAACTCAATCCATCAGAGATTAAAAGAGGAAGTGATTCTCTTATCCTATCACTAAGAAGATCACAAACAACATCTCCTGCATGCTTTGAAACACCAAAGTCAAAAAGAACTAATTCTCTTCCCTCTTTATCAAAGTCTGAAGCAATAATTACTGTACCATGCCCCTTATGACTTTTACCGCCATCCTTCGTAGGCCTTTTCTCTAATGTTCTAATCATTGTATCATCAAAACCTAATGCTTGTGCATTAGATGCCAGTTTTTTTAATTCTCCAACTATTGCTTGCACTGCTGGCAGCGCTTTATCCTTAATCTTATTTGCCTGTGTAGATGAAGGTAGAGGAATTCCATTCATTTCTTGAATTCCTGAAAGAGTTCCAAAAGAAACTCCCATTAAATATTTATAAATCATCATCGCCGCTAGAGCTGATGGCCCATATTTTTCCTCATTATAGATATCTCTAAATTCATCTCCAACATCAGCTGTAAAAAATGCACCACAAATACATCTAACTTGCTGTAAAATAAATAAAAACGCTGTTATTGGTGCATTACCAATCAAGCGAACAACTTTTTTAGGGTCTACTTCATAAAGTTTACTTTTTCCACATTCTGGACATAAACTCCCTGGTAATAAGTGATCAGCAAGCTTACAAAATATTTCTGCGGCACCTTCATAGTCATCGGCAGAATTTTTACCTCCTCCTCCGATTCTACTCTCTCCACTTTTATCTTCAACACCATCTTTACTAGAATTGGTATTATTGTTTTCATTATCAATCTGTGTAGATGTTGATGAACTGTCACTTTGATTATTGTTAGAATTATTATCTAAATCTTTTGATTTTTCTGATCTACTTCCAAAAATCATTTTTAAAAGCTTTCCAACTTTCTTTTTAGAATTAGTCCACATTCCATAAACAGAAATAAGAGTTCCAATTAGTTGAGCAGCAATATGAAATGCCTTCTCATCTTCTGCTGAAATAGTTTTGCCTGCAGACATACTTTGTAAACGATCTTTAATATTAATTGCTTCATTAATATCAAGTTCAAGAGGTTTTGATTTTTTCTTATTATTTTTAAACATGTTAGATAATTAAACTAAAAAATAAGACATGTGAAGGCCGTGGAGCGTCAAAACGGCGTTTTTTTTATTTTTTTTTATTTTCAATAATTATTTTTAATTA
>CAZGNU010000110.1:0-2595 GCA_964527325.1 uncultured Candidatus Peribacteria bacterium
TTAACTTCATGAAAGAAAAATTAACCATAGTTAATAATGCAGCTTATTTTTATTCAATTATTGTTAATAATAAACAGTTTCCCAAACCTGATGGGTATAAATCTGAATCCGAAAAAGAAGCTGAAAAGCTTGAATTTATTGAAGCAAAGGTTAATCATGAAATTCATAAACAGATTGAAGAGAAGTTCTGTTACATTTCTCCAGAAGACATTGCGGATATAGTTGAGTCTTTTGGTTTGATTTTACCTGAGACTACTCCCGAGAATGCGATAAAATCGAAGTTGTTTGGAGAGGTTAAAAAGCGAATAAATTTGACAAAATTTGTTGATGATGGCTATAGTTTTGACATTAATCATTTTAGATGGAGTGCTTGATGGAGCAACAGAACACCATTGTCGAAGAGTTGCAGGCTTTGTTTAATAATAAACTTGAAAAGAGTCCCTATTTGACTATATCTTCACTTGAAACAAGTAAGCTTTCTAGAAAAACTATAGAGAGACTATTGAAGGGAGAAACGAAAAATCCTTCCGCAAGTACTGTAATAGAGTCTTTGAAAGTAACATGTAAAGGTAAAAGTATTAGAGAAATATATGAGAGTTTAAAAGAGGGAGACCTTAAAGATTATGTATTAAAGATATTGAAGTATAATAAAATTGCAGATGTGGCACAAGATTGTGAAATGATCTCAAATGATTTTGAGAGCTACTTGATGAATCCTGTGTTTGTAGATCTACTTTCTTATGTAATAACTAAAGAGAGTTGTTCTAAGAGCGACATTATTAAAATGTTTGGCATTAGTGGCAATGAGAAATTAAATTATTTAATAAAAGAGAATATTTTAAACGATAGTATGGGTTCTATATCGGCCAATATGATAAGTCTTTCTGAGAAATCTACAAAATTTTTGATTTCTTACTTTGCAAAGAATCATCTTTCGACTGAAAATTATGACTCTTTTGAAGATATAAATTGGCACTTTTTTATAGCGAAATCAATTAATAAGAATAAAGTAATGAAAGAGGTTTTGGATATATCTAGAAGAGCAAGTAGGGCAGTATATAAAATAGTTCATGATCCAGCTAATGCTGGAAATGATTTGTTCTACTGGAGTTCGTTTTCTGATATTTTTCTTAGCAAAAAGGAGCTTGAGCAATGAAAGTTATTATAAAAATAATTTTAATTCTGATTACTATTCAAGTTCAAACTTATGCCGGGGGTGGCATGGTTGGCGGTGGTGGAGGTGGCTCAGAAGAAGGCGGCCAAGCTGATGAAATTAGAATGAAAATAGTTGATGATGTGTCGAATCTTGAGGAACTCTTGGGTGACGAAGGTGCTGGAGGACCCAAGCCAATTAAAAATATTATGAATGTACATAATATTTCAGTTAAAGAATTTATAAATTTTAATGGAAAGAATTAAGGCGAAAGTTTTAATTGAATATTCATAAGGGTATTGAGAACCAGGGTGTTTCCCTGGTTTTTTTACATGTGCTAACTAGATATGAAGTGAGATTGGTAAAGTTTAAGGATAATTATAGTAAGCCGTATATAATCTTGTTCATCCTTTTTTATTTCATAAATAAAATGTCCAAACATGTCCATCTGTAAACTCTTGAAAGTATTGAATAGTTTTCTGGATAATAGAAACTTGTCCAAAAAAAATCCGAACATGTCCATCTTTTTTTTGAGATTTAAGAAAAAGTGTTGATTTATCTTAATGGAGTTAATATCGTTTTTCTTATATTGAATGCATAACACTTTAAATACTTCTATAAGTAAAGTGGTTTTTAGGAGATTGTAAAATGGCCTACAGTGAGAAAAGTAGACATGAAGCTTTATTGGAAGTTCGAGAACAATTAGAGAAGGCTTTGAAATGGATTATACGTTCTTGTCCAATGAAGCTAGGACTAGAAAAACGTAGTGGAGAAATTCTTCGTGCAAAGGTTGTTGATGTTGTAAACCGTAACTTTGTAATCGAAAAAGAAGATGGTGTAAAAGAGAGAGTTCCATTTAGTTCAGTTATTAATCTGCGCTGATAAAATGGTTTTAAATACTGGAAGATGAATAGTTAGAATGTACAAATTTTGTAAAAAAAGGAGAAATAAAATGGCTAAAAAACTATATATATGCATTTTTGTATTATTAGCATTAACTTCAATGGTGCTTGCTGGCGGCGGAGGCTCTGATGAAGGTAGTGAAGATGAGTTAAAGCTAGATTCTAAGAATTTCAATCTAGATAACAAGGGCACAAATATGTTTTTCATGCTTACGGGTGAAAACTTTGAAGGAGGAGGGTCCGGTAAAAAGGTACTAGGTAATAGAGGCACTATCTCAGGAGGGGTAAGTGGTGGTGGAGTAGAGGGCGGTGAGGAAACCGTTGATGCTGTTCCTAGACTTGCCGGAGGAGGTTTGACCGGCGGTGGAACAGAAGGCGGAGATGAAGCCATCGATACTATTTATAAACTTGCTGGAGGAATGGAGATGGAGGAGGTGGCGTCCACTGTTTTTTATCTCTAATAAATAATAAGCTAAGAACATAAGAAAATATATAAATAAAAAATGCCTTACGAAACACTTGCCGGTAGCTCGTAAGGCA
>CAZGNU010000111.1:0-2557 GCA_964527325.1 uncultured Candidatus Peribacteria bacterium
AAGTTAATATTTCAAATTCATTTTTATTATTAGCAACAGAAAAAATATATTTTTTATCTGTTAGTGGATCAGTTGGAACTTCACTTATATTTCTTGAAAGTGATGAAACCACAGTATTTCAAAACTCTCATTGGTACCGAAGAGTATTTCAACTAAAAGTAACTAAGTAATTATCATCCGGTAATGGATATTTTCACACATCTAAATGAAACAATTCTAATGCCGTTTTCATATTTGAAACATCAGAAATTCTCACTGAATCTCTTGATGATTTTGAATATCATTGTAGTGATATAAAAGCTATTGTTCATAGAATAGCTAGGATTGTGATTACTACTATTAATTCGACTAAGGTGATGATGAATAATAATAACCAGCGGAACCATCTGAACCATAATTTGTATCCATCCAACTACGAAACCCTGCCATTGGTAATTTTAGTGTATTTGACATATTTAATCAATTTGTTCCCCATCATCATGCCGTATGTATTAAATGCCATTCTGATTGACTTGGTACATGATATCAAGTTAAACATGGTCATTTTCTTGATTCATCTGTATTTGTTCAATTTCACCATAAATTATCATTTTGGGTTGTATTCCAATCTGCTGAACTATATATAAATGTTGAACCACTATATGTACTATCAACATCTGTTACTAAAATTTATGTAGGACTTGTTCATGCAGATTTTATTCATGCATTATTTCACCATTGAAATAATTCTCAGTATCAATTAGAATCATTATACGCAGTTGATGCTGTATCTGTTCATACATTACATGCTGCTATTGTATATCATACTCCATTTCAACTACATACTATTATATCTGCTGTATCACACGAACCATATGTTGTTGTTGCTGAAAATGGTTCTGGAAAATTTGATGATATACAACCTACATATTCTGGATCTAAATGATCAGCACTGCAATTAGCACTAACTCATCAATTAATTCAATAACACATCCAATCATAAGTATATCATATTCAATTATCAGTTATTGCACTTTCCGTTCAATCTATACACAAATTTGTAGGTTCAGCTATCAAACTTCATCAATTATCAGATCAACAAGATCAATTTACTAATGATAAAATAGGAGTCATTGTAATGTTTTCTAAAAATAATATTTCTATTATTTCAATTTTATCTTCATTAGTTGTCTTATCTAATATTGTTTGAATTGTTCATCAATTTGTTGCAATAACAGTTCATGTATAAGCATTAACAATTGACTGAAATACAGATAATTGTTCTTCATCTGTTGAATACTTACTCAATATTTGAGCTTCTTGGAGCTCCATTCATGTTAATGCTCAAGTAGTGTAATTAATATTTCAATAATTTGGTAAATTTAATCCTCCACTTATTACTTGAGATTTTATATTTGTATTATCTAATATAAATGAAACATCATTAACTTCTGAGTTTATTATACTTGGAGTAAATATAACATGTATAGGGGTTTTAATAAATATTCTATTATATGTTCAATCTATTCTTGGTGTTACACTTATAGTTGATGCATTAGTTTTAGAAAAAAAATTAAGTGTCAAATCTCATTCTAAAAGTGTAAGTATTTCATATTCATTATTATTATTTGATACTGAATAAATATATTGTTTATTTGATAAAGGATCAGTTAATACCTTATTCATGCTTATTCATGCTTTTTCATAATTGTGATACAACTTTTTCTCAAAAAAATCATTGTTTCCATAAAATATTTCATGAATATGTAACCTCATTTCAATTATCAGGTAACGGATATAGTCATTCATTTGAACGAAATAATTCCAACGATACCTCCATCTCCGATACATCAGAAATCCTTACCGAATCCCTAGAATTTTGAGTAAATCATTGCAGTGATACAAATGCTACCATTCACAAAATTGTCAATATTATGATTACTATAACCAGTTCCACTAAAATAAACGCTTTATTTATTTTCTTCATAATATTTTTATTAAATTATTGTTTTTAATTATATGAACAACGGAAACCACCACCACTATACTGAGTATTATTATCCCAAGATGTTAATAACATAAATATACCAGCGTCTTTAGTATTATTAGCACCAGCACTACGAAGAAAAATATTATCTATATCATTGTTATTTTCTTTATAACTATATATTCTTCATATTCAATTATCTGCATTCAATCATATTATTTTTGGTCATATATTATTTTGTGTATAACCATTTGTAAATTCACACTGTGGTTCTGTATCTGTTCATCCACTTTTAAAACTATACCAATCCCATTCTGTATCTCCATTTTCTCAACACACATTTGCTTGCATTGTATTATAATTTGATCAATCAAGTGTATTTGCTCAATTTACATGTTCCCATAAATTTCATGACAAGTCCCATATTTCTTCTCAATTTGATAAAGTTAATTTTCTTTTATTATCACAATCTGTATTATTTCAAAATCATCATCATGTTTTTGTTGCCCGAGCTCTTGGTAATGATGTATAAATAGATTCTGTTGATCATCAACATCATAAATTAAAATCACGTGATAATCAATTATATAT